>NZ_JBGSOZ010000131.1:0-8790 GCF_041738905.1 Aestuariivirga sp. | reverse complement strand
GCTCAATCGCTGCCGAAGGCTGGCCAAAGATTGGGAATGCTTCAACCGAAAAGCCCTCTCCTTTCTGCACCTCGCCTCAATCAGGCTCATGCTCAGGAAACTATGCAACCCAGCATGAACTCTTCGGACAGACACTTAGGTGGATCACTTTCAGATCCTTCGTCAAGCCATTTAAGGGCTATATACTTTGCCCTGACTAAGTATTTCCCGACAGCCGGCTTCCAATCCATTTCCTTAAGTGCTTGATCATCAGTGGCTTTGAGTACATTTTTCAGCCAAATCTTGATTGATCCTGCTTCAACATCCTCCAATACCAACAACGGCTCGATTTCACTGTCTATCGAGCCGATAGTCAGCGCATCAATTCGCTCAAAACCCTCTATCATTAGGCTTGCCGCGTCGAACACTCGCCTTGGGTTGCCTTCCCCCTTCTTAAAATCAATAGTCAGGCAAAGGTCAGCATCTTCCGGCGGCATTGGCGGCTCCTGCCCAAACGTCACATGAAGATTGCTTAACATGACGCACCTTTACTCAAAAGAGGGTCGATTGTATGGCTGTAAGCACAACATACGTCAAGGGGATACTTCCGCGGATACAGGGATCCCCGCAAGGTCCTTCACTTCCTTGTGCGCGGATTGGGTGGTGCCTTGCAATCTCCCCATTTTCGCGGCCTATTGGCACGCGTTAGAGGTCAGGGGGCTGATCTGGCTTTTCAGGAGGCGATATGACGTATGGGTTGAAGCGCCCGCTGACCCGGCGGGACCTGGGTGGATTGGCATTCGCGGCGCTGCTGGCGGCCGCAGCGCCCGCGCAGGCGGATACGGCGGCTGAGACCTATGTGAAGAAGATTGCCGCCGACGTGATGGCACTCGCCAATACAGGCGAGAAGGGCAAGGCGCTCAGGGGCCGGTTTGCGGCTCTGATGAACCGCTACATCAACCTCAAGGGCATCGCGGACTATGCGCTGGGTCCCTACAACAAGAAGTTGCCTGCGGGTGACCGTGCCGAATTCTACAAGCTGGTGAGCAATTACGCCGCCGCGCTCTTCGTCTATTACGTCGAGGATTTCCGGGGTACCGAGCTCGATATCATCTCCACAACCAAGCAGGGCAAGTTCACCATCATCCACAGCGCCATCACTGGAAAGGGCGGGCGTGAGCAGGTGCGCTGGCGGCTGGTTCCGACCGGGGGCAGTTTCCTCATCAGCGATGTCAATCTCAAGGGCATATGGTTGCGAATTTCGATGAAGGACCGGTTCGGCAAGGTGCTCAAGAAGTCGGGAGGCGATTTCGGACCGCTTTTCGCCGAACTCCGCGAGGCGGAAACCTGGTAGGGCGCGGGCTGATGTTGACGGAGCTTGCAGCCGTCCACTAAAGCTCAGGCCTGTTCCGGACTGGAAAGCGAATCATGGCGGAGACCATCTCGACAAAGACCCGCGGCCTGACACGGCGTGCCGTGCTGGCCGGGCTTGCCGCCGGGCTGGCGGGTCCCGCCTTCGCGGCCGACCATCCCGCGGTCACCTACATGCGCAAGGTGGGAAAGGACATGCTGAATGCCCATCGGCAGGGCACCGTGGCGAGCTTCAAGCGCGCCATCCAGCGCCACGCCGATGTAAGGGGCATTGCCGACTATTCGCTGGGCCAGTACCGATCCAAGTTGCCATCTGGCCAAAAGGATCGCTATTATGGCGGCACGGCCACATTCATGGCCCGCTACTTTGCCGACCAGTCGCGCGAGTATCCGGTTGCCAAGTACACCATCGGTGAGGCCACGGCGGGTGACAACAAGGAAATCAGCGTCGATTCCAAGGTCTACCTCATGTCCGGCCAGACCTACACCGTTGTGTGGAAGCTCGGCTGGAAGGGTGGCGGCTACAAGGTGCTCGATGTCAAGATCATGGGCTTCTCGCTGATTTACCTGCAGCGTGGCCTGTTCACGTCGTTCTTGTCAAAGCGCAACGGCGACGTTGGCCAGCTTGTGGCGGCGCTGAACCGGTAGCGCCGCCTCCCGCGCACCACTTCAGTTCACCTGCATAGACTTGATGAATCCGACCAGGGATTCGATCCGTTCACGAACGATCATCTCTCGTGTGTCGCGATCGTTCTCCACTGAAATGGCTTCGGCATTGAACCAGTCGCCCCACACCGGCATGTCGCGCTCACCGTGCACGCGCACATCGACACGGCCATCTATGACCTGCTTGACGCGGTCTTCAGGGAACTGGCCGGCGTTCAGCTTGGTGAGTTTCGTGAGATCGGGAACGGCCAGGGTGAGGAACTCGCCCATCGCGCCATCTCCCGTGCCGCTCATGCCATGGCAGGCCGCGCAATAGTTCCTGAAATCGCGCTGGCCCAATTCAAGACTGATGCCTTCGCGGATCGATGGCGCGGCGCTTGTGGCTGAATTGGCGAGGGCCCCCGGCGCGGCAACGAATACGCCGCCCACGACAAGCCCCATCAAGAGATATTTCCTGATCATGATCCTCACTCCGTTTCTGCATGCAGAATCGCCCGGCGGAAGAGTGCGGGCCTTGACCTCAATCAATTGAGCCTTTGTTAACCCTGTGCTTCCTAGAGTCAGCGTTCGCTCTTCTGTCAGTTCGTGTCGAGTTCCCCATGGTTTCGCTTCGCAACGTGCTTGCCGCCGCCTGTGTCGCCGCCGTGCTTGCGGGGTGCGGGTCGTCGAAGAAATCCTATTTCGAAACCGAAGGGCTCCGCGCGCCGGAAGGCTCCTGCGATATCAAGCCTTCGCGCATCGGGCTTGCCGAGAAGATCCGCAACATCGACGAGGGCAACGGATGCGAGGTTCGCAACGCGTGGCGCGTCCAGTCCGTCGGTTCCGTCTCCTTCAGCCAGCCGGCCACAGTGAATTGCGGCATGGCCGAACCCTTGCGCGACTGGTTGGAGGGTACTGTGCAGCCTGAGGCTCAGCGAGCCTTTGGCGAGAGCGTCGTGGGTGTCGACGTGGCCGCGTCCTATGCCTGCCGCCCGCGCAACAACAAGCGGGGTGCAAGGATGAGCGAACATGGCTATGGCAACGCAATCGACATCTCTGCCTTCACACTTGAGAGCGGCCGGAAGGTCACGGTGCTTGGCGGCTGGCGGGGCGGGCGCGAGGAGCAGCGGTTCCTGCGGGCCGTTCATGGTGAGGCCTGCAGCGAGTTCCGTACCGTACTGGGGCCGAACGCCGACGCGAACCACCGCGATCACATTCACCTCGACCTGCAGAACCGCAAGAGTGGAAAGTCTTATTGCCGTTGAATCAATGGCTTGTAGCAAAAGCCGGATACGTTGATTCAAGCGAGAGCATGCCGCGGGCGATATTGCAATTTTCGGCTTGCCAGCGCATATGACGAGCATGGAACAGGAAATCATCAAGCCGGACACTCAGCCCAAGGCCGGGACGCAGGCTTTCAGCCCGCTCGGCTGCCTTATCGCGGCGACGGGCGCCACGCTCATGGTCTTCTGCATGATGGCGTCAGCCATGGTGGCCACGGTCTGGGCGCTGTCGAAGCTCGCGGGCCTCCCCGACATGTTCATGTATGCGCTCATGGCGGTTGGACTGATCCCCGTTCTTTGGGTCACGGCATGGACTGCCGGACGTGCCTGGCATGTCGAGCAGCTGCTCGCAGCCCAGAAGGACGTGGACGTGCCGGTCTTTAACCTGCGCCACTATTTCGCGAAGCACTGAGGCCTCTTCCGGCACATCATCCATGTCGATATGGACCCGCATTGCCGAAACGCTCGCCACCATCGGCGAGTCGGTTGGCGGCTTTCTTCAGGCTCTGGCCTCGCGCAAGACGACGCCGCCCGAGAAGTCGGTTGCCTTCACCATTGGTATGATTGCGCTCGGCGCCAAGATGGCGAAGGCCGATGGCGTCGTCACGGAGGACGAGATCGCTGCCTTCAAGCAGGTCTTCCATATTCCGGACGGCGAACTCTCCGCCGTGGCGAAGGTGTTCAACCTCGCCAAAAAGGATACGGCCGGTTTCGAAGTCTATGCCCGCCAGATCGCGAAACTGTTCGATGCGCAGCATGCGATCCTCGAGGACGTGCTGGATGGACTTTTCCACATCGCCAAGGCTGACAACGCTTTTCACCCCGGCGAGAATGGCTTTCTGGCAAGGGTCGCCGAATCCTTCGGCTTTACGCCCGCCGACTTTGCGCGCATCCGGGCGCGGCATGTGGCCGTAGCTGACGATCCCTACCTGATCCTCGGGCTGGCCCATGAGTCGACCGCAGACGAGATCCGCAAGCGCTACCGCGAGCTGGTGCGCGAGTATCATCCCGATCGCCACATCGCGGCGGGAGTTCCGCCCGAGATGATCGAGATCGCCACGCAAAGGCTTCAGAAGGTGAACGAGGCCTATGACCAGGTGATGAAGGACAAGGCGGCGTGATCATTTCGCCGCTCGCGCATGACGTCCTGCCGGCGGCCAATGTGGAGCAGCGTCGCAATGGCCGGGTGGTGGACATGCTGCTTCTGCACTACACCGGCATGGCAAGTGCCGCGGCAGCGCTTGAACTTCTCGTCAGCGCCCAGTCCGGCGTCTCGTGCCATTACCTCGTTGATGAAGAGGGCCGCATCACGCAGATGGTGGGCGAGGAGATGCGGGCGTGGCACGCTGGCGTGTCATGCTGGCAGGGCGAGGCCGATACCAATTCCCGTTCGATCGGCATCGAGATCGCCAATCCAGGCCACTGGCTTGGATATGCAGATTTTCCACTGATCCAGATGAAGGCCGTGATCGCCTTGTGCCGGGATATCCTGGGGCGCAATGCCATCGTGCCGCAAAACGTGCTGGCCCATTCGGATGTGGCGCCGGGCCGCAAGATCGATCCCGGCGAGAAGTTCGACTGGCGGATGCTGCATGAAGAGGGGATCGGCCACTGGATTGCTCCGGCCGCGCCGGAAGACAGTCCGCTCGAACGCGGTGAACTGGAAACCTTCCAGCAGCTTCTGGCTGGGTATGGATACAGTCTCGGGGTGTCTGGCGAGGCCGACGATCAGACCCGCAAGGTGACGGATGCCTTCCAGCGCCATTTCAGGCCCGCGTTGGTCAATGGCATTCCGGATCGCTCGGCGCTGCTCACGGCGGAGCGGCTTGTGGCCGGGCTTTCCGCCTGATCAGTCCTTGCGGCAGAGCTGCATGAGGCCCGCCACGTCGGCCTCGTAGAGGGGAAACACCTTTTCATCAGCGCCCAGCGAAACCCGGAAGCGGTCGGCCTTCTCCATGGCCGACAGGAACGGATGATCGGCGGGGATTTCCGCCTCGATGCTGGAGACACCGGCTTCGGCGTTCACTTCGGCCCTGGCCTCGAAACTTGCCGTCTCGTCGCCTGCGGAAAGCTGCATCGTGACCTTCTTGCCAGCCTCGACGTTCTCGCTCACTTCCGGAACGAAAACATTGACCACGCCCTTGCGGATGGGGCACCACAGGCTGATGCCGACGTCGTCCGACTCCGGCACGCCGAAAATCAGGTATGCGTCCTGATCGCTTGCATCGAGCGTCCATTCACGCTCCTGTGCGGCAGCCGTGCCCACAAGCAGGCACAGGGCGAGGGAAACGAAGAGGGGACGCAGCGTCATGAGTGGGGAACCTGAGGAAGCGGTGCCTCTCTATCGGCTCTACTGGGATCGGGGAAGTGCCAATATGGCGCCCCATGCAATTTTGCGTGAAATCGGCTGCCTATTCGAACTCGTGCGCGTGGATATATCGAAAAGCGAGAACCGCGCGCCTTCATATCTGGCCATCAATCCCAACCATCGCGTGCCGACGCTGGTCCATGGCGGCCGCGTGCTCTACGAATCAGCCGCGATCGTCCTCTATCTCTGCGAAAGCCATCCGGAAGCCGGGCTGATGCCGCTGCCGGGAGAGGCGGGCCGCCACCTGTTCCTGCAATGGCTGGTCTATTTCACCAACACGCTCCAGGAAGACCTGCAGCATTGGTGGCATGCCGACAACTATCTCGATCTCGAAGCCAGCCGCCACGACATGAAAACCGTTTCGGAACGAAGGCTTGCCGACATCTTCTCGCGGCTAGATTCAACTCTTGGCGAGGCCGGTCCCTATATGCTGGGCCAGCGCTTCTCCGCTGCCGACATCTTCCTCACCATGCTCTGCCGCTGGACCCGCCAGATGCAGACACCCGCCACATCCTATCCCAATCTCAACCGGCTTATCGGCCTTGTCACCGCGCGCCCTGCCTGGGTGGCCATGATGGACGCCGAGGGCATCAACTGGAATGGACCTCTCGCATGACCGTCTCGCTGATCATCACGAACGCCAAGATATTGACCATGGACCGCGAGAAACCCCGCGCGGAGGCGATCGCGGTCGCGGGCAACCGGATCGTGAAGGTGGGCGGCGCGGCAGAGGTCAACAGCCTCAAGGGCGCCTCGACACGGGTGATCGACGCGGGCGGCGCCACCGTCATACCCGGTTTCGTCGAAGGCCACATGCATCTCTTCGCGGGGGCGGCCGAGCTCTCGCACCTCCAGCTCTTCGGCACGCGCGGCTTCGACGAGTTGAAGGCTCGCACCGAAGCCTATGTCCGCGGCAATCCGGGTGACGACCTCATCATCGGCGAGCAGGCGGACTATGTCATCCTGGGCGAGCACGAGCCGCTCACCCGCCACCACCTCGACCGCATCGTGAAGGACCGGCCCATCCTCGTCTTCTCGCCGGACCATCACACGGCCTGGGCCAACACCATCGCGCTGGAAAAGGCAGGACTGCTGCTTGGCCGCAAGCTGGGGCCGGGCAACGAGGTCGTGATGGGTGCCGACGGGCTTGCCTCGGGCGAGCTTCGCGAGGGCGAGGCCATTGGCCCGGTGCGCGAGCTTTCGAGGAAGGGCATGCGCGACCGGCTGGGCTTGACCACTGGTGGCGAGCCGGAACCCTATCCGACCAAGGAGGAGTTCGAGAGCGACCTCGACACCATGCGGATCGGTCTGGCGCATGCCGCCTCGCATGGCATCACCTTCATCCACAACATGGACGGCAATCTCTATCAGCTTGAACTGCTGGAGGAATTGCACCGGCGGGGTGAGCTCACCGCACGTGTCAAGGTGCCGTTCCACTACAAGAACTTCATGGACCTGGACGTTCTGGAAAAGGCCTCGAAGATGGCGGACCGCTACCAGTCCGACATGCTGTCCTCGGGCTTCGTGAAGATGTTCGTCGACGGCGTGATCGATTCAGGCACCGGCGTCATGGTGGATGACTATTCCGACAATCCGGGCTGGAAGGGCGAGCCGCTGTTCGAGCCCGAGCGCTTTGCCAAGATCGCGGTGGAGGCTGACCGGCGCGGATTGCAGATTGCCGTTCATGCCATCGGTGACGGGGCGGTGAGGATCGTGCTCGACAGTTATGAGGCGGCGCTGAAGGCCAATGGCCGCCGCGACTCGCGCCATCGGGTAGAGCATGTCGAGGTGATTCACCCCGACGACATTCCGCGCTTCGAGGCCATGGGCGTCATCGCGTCGATGCAGCCTCCGCACCCGCCCGGCAACCATGGCCTGCCGCTCGAACCCTATCTTTCGCGCATCGGTGAGGCCCGCTGGCAATATGCGTTTGCCTGGAAGGCGCTGCGTGAGGCCGGTGCCCGCCTCGTGTTCGGCACCGACTGGCCGATTTCTGACATCGACCCGATGTGGTCGCTCCAGTCCGCCATGACGCGCCCGCAGTGGAACGACACGATGCCCGACAACCGCCAGAGCCTCGACCAGGCCATCCGCTCCTACACCGAAGACGGCGCCTATGTTGGCTTCATGGAGCGCAAGACGGGTGTTCTGAAGGAGGGGATGCTGGCCGATATCTGCGTGCTGCCGGTGGATTTGGAGCAGACCGATCCCGCAAGCTACAAGGGCATTGCGCCCAGGATGACTATCTGTGACGGGCGCGTGGTGTTTGAAGGGTAGTGGACGTTGGTACCCATTTCTGTAAGCTATACTCTCCCCGCTAAGGAAACATTGCCATTCAATGGTGCTTCTCATGAGCTTGAGCAACGATCCTTTTGACGAACTGCGGCGTCGAAATCCGTGGAAAAAACTGAGAGCGACTCCGCCTTACATTCTGGACGAAGATCGGGTTGCAATTGAACAGTTCAACGCTACGAGGGCAAGAATCGAGACGAGGATTCAAACGGATGTGGTTCCTGAACCGTTTATTGGCTCTCCTTACGCATCCGTCTGGCTACTGAACTTAAACCCAGGGTTTGATGAGACCGATCTTCTTCACAGTTCTGCGGTCAAGGAACAACAACTCCAGTCAGCTTACCTTAACAGCACAGGTTTCTGGTACTTGGGCGAACAGTTTAGCGAGACGGGAGGACACCGCTGGTGGTCTCGCCGATTACGGGAAGCAATAACAGAACACGGCGAAAATTCGATAAGGCATTCATTGTTCTGTGTTGAGTTCTTCCCTTATCATTCCAAGACTTTTGACAAGAGACTTTTCGTTGCGTCTCAGAAGTTTACCTTCGATCTCGTTAGAAGGGGTATCGAGTTGGGTAAGTCGTTCGTTTTCATGCGTTCAGTGCGAGCTTGGAACGATGCAGTGAGCGAGCTCAAAGGAGCTAGTTCTATTCAATTGAAGAATCCAAGAAGTCCGTATGTCACTCGCCGGAACCTAAGCGATCCCCATTTTCGGGGATGTCCCGTACTCTGTTGAAAATGCCAAGGCTGGCGTCGCTGGTTGAACCTTATGCAGCATCGGCCAAGCGGTCAACTGCATGGGAGGCTGGCTGCTCGGTCCGATGGTTTTGAAGTGCGGCCTTGAGGATTGGC
>NZ_JBGSOZ010000128.1:0-14417 GCF_041738905.1 Aestuariivirga sp. | reverse complement strand
CACCGGTGCAACGGCGGCTTGAGCAGGCGGGTTCTTGACGCTACGGCCTTTGCCGAAGATTGTCGTCCCTGTCGCGGATGAGCTCCTTTCGGGCTGGCTCGCGCGGCTTGCAACTTTCAACCATTGTGATCTGGTTGATCTCTTGGCACATGTCGGCATCGACGGCCGGTATGTTGACGTGCTTGATTTCGGGCTCGAAGAGTCTGCGGCCGAAAGAATTGCCGCCGTAGCACGCGCCGATTTTGAACTGGTGCAATCGCTGACGATATCAGCAGCAACTCCACTCGAAGCTGAAATGACCGCGCAGTTCCCGTTCCAGAAGTGTCCCGTCTGTTCCGTACATGGTGTTGCTCTTAAACACTGGCGACGCGTTTGGAGCTTCGATTGTTTGATTTGCGGCACCCAGCTAATCCCGAACATGCCAAGGCCGGACGTGATCAGCCCCTCAACGAAGGCTCTTCGGCGCGCTCGCATTGGTGCCCGCCTGCTCGAAGCGGCAGTAAAGGACAATAATGTGCGCCAAATCCATCGCGCCATGCGCGGTGTCGCATTCGCTGTGGCGGTCACAAGATTTCGCGGGTCGTCCATTGCTGCCCTTCAAGGCTTCAACCCAGAAGTCCGGATCACGTGCCTCGCAGCAATCTGCGCGGTCCAGAAGAAACCACTCCTCAAAGCGGCTCAGATCAAGGCCAAAGTGGACGATTTTGCAAAAGCCTCTCTGCTTAAGGCCTACAGCAAAGAGCCGCACTTGTTGGCCGCTGTGGGCGGCATAGCCAATCGCAGGTCGCAAGGCGTTTCATCTGCAGACAGAGCGCAATTCGCAGGGCAGGGCGCGCCTGACTCCCATAATTCAAGTCAACAAACTTGGAAAAGCACCGGCCAACGCGAAGACTCCCATAATTAGGGACAACGCGACAGCAGAACATCGTCGATGACCTGACTGACACCAAGTCGAACCGAAATCAGGAGTGCATCGGCCAGGGCATTGCCAACACCGCAACCGGGTTCATCGGCGGCATGGCGGGCTGCGCTATGATCGGCCAGTCGCTCAGCAACGTGAAGTCGGGTGGGCGCGGGCGATTGTCGGCCTTCACCGCCGGTCTGGTTCTTCTGATCCTCGTGGTCTTTCTGGGCGATTGGGTGGCGCGCATCCCAATGCCGGCGCTGGTGGCGATCATGATCATGGTCTCGATCGGCACATTCTCGTGGTCGTCGATCAAGAACCTCCGCTTGCACCCCCAGTCGTCTTCCATCGTAATGATCGCGACGGTCGTGACGGTTGTTTATACCCACAACCTTGCCATCGGGGTGCTGGTCGGCGTGCTGCTGTCGGGCATCTTCTTCGCAGGCAAGATCGCGCAACTGTTCAACGTGACGACCAGCATCTCGAAGGACGGCCGGGTGCGGACCTACATCGTGGAAGGCCAGTTGTTCTATGGCTCGGTCGAGGACTTCATGAACGCCTTCGACTTCAAGGAGGCGGTGGACCGCGTCATCATCGACGTCAGTGCCGCGCATATCTGGGACATCTCATCCGTTCAGGCCCTTGACATGGCGGTGCTGAAGTTCCGCCGCGACGGGGCCGAGGTCGAGATTGTCGGAATGAACGCGGCCACGGAAACCATCGTCGATAAGCTTGCCATCCACGACAAGCCGGGCGCGATGGACCAACTGATGTCACATTGAGGGAGGGAAAGAACATGACCCAACAAGATAAGATCATTGCCCTCGTGGACGGCTCCATCTACTCCGCCAGCGTCTGCGACCATGCCGCCTGGATATCGCAGCTTACTGGGGCGCCGGTCGAACTGATCCACGTTCTCGGCCGCCGCGAAGCCTCGGACACGCACGACCACTCCGGGGCGATCAGGCTGGGCGCACGCACAGCACTTCTGAATGAACTTGCCGAACTGGATGCGCAGCGCTCCAAGCTGATGAGCCACAAGGGCCGGGCCATTCTGGAGGATGCCAGCGCAATTCTGGCCAAGGATGGGGTCACCGACATCACCACCCGCCTGCGCCACGGCGATGTGGTCGAGGCCGTAGCCGAGGTAGAGGCTGGCGCCCGCGTCATCATCATCGGTAAGCGCGGCGAGGATGATGACTTCGCCAAGGGCCATCTGGGATCGAATCTCGAACGGATCGTGCGCGCCAGCCATAAGCCCGTCTTTGTGGCATCGCGGGCGTTCAAGCCGATCTCCAAGGTTCTGGTGGCCTATGACGGTGGTGCCTCTGCCATGAAGGCAATTGATCACGTCGCCCGCAGCCCGCTGTTTCAAGGGCTTTCTGTTCATGTTGTGACGGTGGGCAGTGCCACGCCCGAGGTGACCAAGGGCCTCGAGGACGCCAAAGCCATGCTGAAAGCGGCGGGGATCGAGGCGGAAACATCTGTCCTGCCCGGTCAGCCCGAAACCGCACTTGGCAAACTGGTGGACGAGGCGCAATTCGACATGTTGGTGATGGGTGCATATGGCCACAGCCGTATCCGAAGCCTGATTATCGGGTCCACCACCACGGCGATGATCCGGTCCTGCAAGGTGCCCGTTGTGCTGATGCGCTGATTGGTTGTCCTGGCTCAGGAAACGCCAAGTCGAATTCCGGCCTTGCACCAGTTTGCGATCAGGGTGGGCTCGATGGGAAGGGCCGCAACCTCTTCCCCGGCGAAGGCCAGAAAGGCCGCAAGATTGAGCCCGTTCACGCCAATCAGGACGGGCAATCCCATGTCCAAAGCCTCAGCAATGACAGGGACCAGCCCCTTGCCTTCCGCTTCGCGCTTGCCAAACTTGTTTACAATCAGAACTTCAGCATGCAGCAAGCGGGTTTGGACCTCGAAGGCGGTCTGTTCCAGCGCGCCGGAATCCAGGATGCATCCCCTGGCCAATTCGCCGTGACCTCGGCGATCAGGGCATCGGTGCGGCCGCGCCCCTGAAGGGTGACATAGGCAAGTTTTATGCAAGGCCCCTAGGTGTCCTCACTGATCCTGAAGACTTTCTACGGCGCCTATCTGTAACTGGACCCATCAATCATAGGACGCCAGAGTCTGCCCCGAACGGCGCAAGGCAGCCTTCTGGGAAGCTGCAGTTTAATGTCTACAAGGATGCGTCTATTTGGTTGTGCCGCCTGCACATGTGGTTCGACCCAGCATATCCTATTCGTAAAAGGATTGTGCGGCCAGACTATAGCCCGATCCGTGAATAGTTCGGATAAAAGACTCGCGCGACGGGTCTCCCTCCAGTTTCTTTCGCAGTCTGGCTACGTGTGCATCGATTGCGCGATCCGTCACGTTGGGTGAGCGACCATACACCGTCTGCATGATGCGTTCCCGCGAAACGACCGACCCGGCGTTTTCGGCAAGCATGCGCAACAGGGCGAACTCCATTCCGGTTAGCGGCACGGCCGCACTGTCCGGCCCCGACAGATGGCGCCGCGGCAGGTCGAGAACAAAACCAAGGAACCTGATGGTGCGGATCTCCGGCAGCGCATCGGGCGGGCCAGAGGCCCCTTTTGAGCGCCGCAAGACCGAGCGGATGCGGGCTAGAAGTTCGCGGGGTTCGAACGGCTTTGACACATAGTCATCCGCCCCAAGTTCAAGCCCGATGACCTTGTCATAGACTTCCTCTCGCGCAGTCAGCAGGATGATCGGTAGTCGGGATGAGCGGCGCAGCTCACGGGTTACTTCGAAACCGTCAATGTCGGGCAGACCTACATCCAGCAACACAAGGTCGAACTCGCGGTGTTCCATGATCAGGCCCATCTGGGTGGCCGAACCCACCGCATGCACCCTGTAGCCCTGCTTGGTCAGGAAACGGTCCAGAAACGACGTCAACTGGCGATCGTCGTCAACAACAAGAATGGAATCCGACATAAGCGATCCTTCCGGTGACTCAATTCGGTCGATTGGCTTTCTGGAACTGGTTAGGGTGCTTGAGGGAGTGGAACCATGATCTCGATCAATCGAACGAAGATAATCGCCTCCGCAGCGGCATTGCTGCTTCTGGTGACGGTGATCACCGGTCTTTACCTAGGTGCGCAGACCCGTCAGCAGTTCTCGGATATCGCCGAGAGCTGGTTTGGCTATGCCGAAGATCCAGAAAAAAAGGGCGCCTGGATCAGTTCGCTACGGGGATATCTTGGTTATGGCGGGATCATCCACACTTTCAAGAACTATGTCATCCGCAAGGATGACGCCTATCGCGTCCGGATGCTGGACCAGTTGACGCAATACGATGCGGTCATGGCCAGCTACCTGGCTGAACCGCTGCCCGAGATCGAACGCAGGGCGCTGGAAACGATTGATGCGACCATCGAAGAATATCGCCGGAAACTGGAAGTGGCCGAACGCGCCGCGCATGGCAACTGGCCGGCCGAGCGGACGGACCGGCTGGTCAAGGTGGATGACACCGAAGCGATCCTTGCCCTGCGGAACCTCGAAACGCTTTGGCAGGAAAGCCGGCGGATCAGCACGGGACGCATCATAACCGCTGTGAACCGGGGCGACGCCCTGATCGGGATCGGTTTTGCTGCAATGCTGCTGCTGGTGCTCGCCGCCGCGACGATAGCGATTCTGATCGGCCTTCTGGTCATGGACCTGCGTCGGGCCGTTGCGCATGCATCAGCTGAGCTTGCCACGCGACTGGCCCTTGAGCGGTCCGAGCAACGGCTGGCAGAAGCAGTCGAGCAAAGCCCGACAACGATTATCGTCACCGATACGCGTGGGCATCTGCAATATGTCAACCGCAGGTTCGAAGAAGTATCCGGCTGGCAGCGTGGAGAAGTCATCGGCCGCACACCGCGTTTTCTGCAATCGGGCGAGACGCCGGCCGTGGACTATGCCCGCATGCGCGAACTGCTGGCGCGTGGCGAAAGCTGGCAGGGCATCCTGCGCAATCTGCGCAAGGATGGCGGAAGCTATTGGGTGGCTCTGACTATTCTGCCGCTGCTTGCCCCCGATGGAACGATTCACAGCTTTGTCGGCATCGGTGAGGATATTACGGAGAAACGGCTTGCCCGCGAACTGGTCGTGCGGTCGCAAAAGATCGAGGCGGTCGGGCTGGTGGCAGGCGGCATCGCCCATGACTTCAACAACATCCTGACTTCCATCCTCGGCTCTGCCCATCTGGCTGCGCTTGATGCGCCGCAGGGCAGCGAGATCGCAGGCGAGATCGAGCAGATCGACATTGCAGCCCGCCGTGCACAAGCTCTGGTTCGGCAGTTGCTGAGCTTCGCCCGGCGCGAACCAGGTAAGCCAACTGCCACGGATCTGTGCGCCGTCATCGCCGAGGTGGCGCGTCTGATCCGCGCGGCGATCCCAACAACGATCCGCATCAAGGGCGTGCAGGACTGCGCGCCAGTATTGGTGCTGGCCGACCCCGCCCATCTGCATCAGATCCTGATGAACCTTTGTACAAATGCCGCCGACGCCATCGGCGGGACAGATGGCACGATTTCGATCAGTTCCCGGCTACTAGCAGACGCTCCGTTCGGACTTCGGACGCGTCCCGAAGGATGGGTCGAGCTAGTGGTGGAAGATACCGGCATCGGCATGTCGGACCAGAGCCGCGGCAAGATATTTGACGCATTCTTCACTACGAAACCGCTTGGCAAAGGGACGGGCCTTGGCTTGTCTGTTGTACAGGGTCTGGTCCAGGATATGGGTGGCGCAATTCTGGTGGACAGCGAACCGGGGCTGGGCGCGCGCTTTCGCGTCATACTGCCAAGGGCTGTGGCCGGACAAAAAATGCCGGAAGGCCGGGCGGCATCATTACCGCAGCGCGGACATGAAACCATCATGATCGTCGATGATCAGGCCGAGGTGGCGGCCACCTTGCGGCGCGGGTTGATACGGCTAGGCTATCAGGTCGAGGCTTTCACCTCTGCACTGATCGCGCTGGAGCGATTCGAGCGCGATCCGGAGCGGCATCAATTGCTGATATCCGATGTCGTCATGCCCGACATGAACGGTGTCGAGATGGCCCGGCGCATGCGCGCATTACGCCCAAACCTGCCGGTCATTCTGTGCACCGGCTTCAACCCGAACGTGGTTACACTTGAGGGCGGGCCCACACAGGTCTTGGCAAAACCGATCGACCCGATCGAGCTTGGCAGTCATGTGCGCGCACTGTTGGACGCGCGCGTGTCGGCCTGATCGCCGTCGCATTTCGTCACAACTTTTCGCATTTCGTCACACTGCCCGCAACAACCGTGCGCTTGGCATGGCCTAGCGTAGCTGTCAGCCATGGTCGAAGCGCAAGACTGCCACACACCGTCTGACTTCGCCATTCAATGACACGCTGACGGAGGCGACATGTTCAGACACACCATGCAATCGGGTCGAATTCCGGTAGCGGCACTGCTTGCCCTCTGCCTTGCAGGCCCTGCAGCAGCGGCAGACCCGGTTGCCGGCGAGAATGTATTCAAGAAATGCGCCGCGTGCCATCAGGTCGGTGACGCCGCCAAGAACCGCGTTGGTCCGGTTCTGAACGGCATCGTCGGTCGGGCCGCAGGGCAGATTGCCGATTTCAAGTATTCCGACGCGATGCTTGGTTCTGGCCTGACGTGGGATGAGGCCACCTTGAGCGAATATCTTCGCAAGCCAAAGGATCTGGTCAAGGGCACCAAAATGGCTTTCGCCGGGCTGAAGGATGAGTCCGATGTCACCAACGTGATCGCCTACCTCGCCACGTACGCAGCGGACGGCACGCGCAAATGAAGCGCGGCCATTCCCATCCGAAAATCCGGAGGACCACATGACACCAGGATCAGGACTATCACGGACGGCAAAGCTCGCTGCCGGGATTTCGGCATTGGCAATCGCCCTTGCTGCCTCGACCACCTTGGCCCAGGACGCCGTCCCTTTTGCGCCATTGCCCGACGCCAAGGAGATCAACGCGGATCGCGCAAAACTGGGCGAAATGCTGTTCTTTGACGACAGGCTGTCGGGTGATACCAGCCACTCCTGTGCTTCGTGCCACGATCCGGCAAAGGGCTGGGGCACGGGCGAGCCCATGTCGCACGGGTACACGGGCTCCCTTTATTTCCGCAACGCTCCCGGACTCTTCAACGTCGCAAATCGGAAATACCTGATGTGGGATGGCCGTCTTGACGGCTCGGATCTGGGAACCCTCGTGCGCGACATGATCACCGAGGCACACACGATGAACATGGACAGCCGTCTGGCGCAAGAGCGGCTGAAACAGGTTCCCGAATACGCCGCGCTGACCGAAGCTGCCTATGGCGGCGACCCCTATGGCGGCAAGATTTATGGGGCTATCGCGGAATACCTCAAGACCATCCGGACGACGAATGCCCCGTTTGATGCCTATCTGCGGGGCGAAGAGGCAGCATTGTCGGACTCGGCGAAACGGGGGATGGACCTGTTTGCCGGCAAGGCCGGATGTGTCTCCTGTCACAATGGCCCGATGCTGTCCGACTTTGCCACAAAGGCAACAGGCGTACCGGATCATCCTTCGCTTACAGGTGCAGCGCCCGACCCAGGTGCAACCCATGCCGGGCACAGTGGCACCGGAAACGCAGATGACCCCGACGCCACCGCGCTACGCCAGATCACCATGCTGCGCCATTTCGCGACCATGGGCACGCCGAACTACATGAACCTGCGCGAGGACGTCGGCAATTACGTCGTGACCAAGGACAAGGCGGACTGGGGCGCCTTCGTGACCCCTTCGCTTTGGGATGTCGGCCAGACTGCGCCCTACATGCATTCGGGCGTTTTTGCGACGCTATCCGAGGTGGTCGCGTTCTATAACGCGGGCAACGACAAGTTAGCCCCCCTTGGCCTGACTGCCGGGGAACAGGCAGACATCGTCGCCTTCCTTGAAAGCCTGACTGGGGATGCGCCTTCCGTCACCCCACCCGAACTGCCCGACTACGCCCTGCGCGGCGTCGGCAAGAACTGAGGAGGGACAGACATGATACAGTTCAAGAAAACAATCCTCGGGGCTTCGGCGCTTGTCGTCGCCTTTGCGACGGCGGTGTGGGCCGAGGGCGAGATTCCGGCGTTGGCGACGCTGCCCACCCCGAAAAGCCCGGCCGACAACCCGTTGACACCCGAAAAGGTGGCGCTTGGCGAAAAGCTTTACTGGGACGGGCGACTGTCCGGCAACGGTTCGATGCCCTGTTCGTCATGCCACTTGCCAGATGTGGGCTGGGGCACCGGCGCGCCGATCAGCTTCGGCTACCCCGGCACGCAACACTGGCGCAACAGCCAGACCATCCTCAATTCGGCCTATTACAACAAGTTTTTCTGGGAAGGCTCTGCCACATCCCTGGAATCTCAGGCCCCCGATGCGGCCGGGGGAGGCGTGGCCGGCAACGGTGACGATGCCATGATGGAAATGCGCCTGCGCTTCGTTCCGGACTATGTGCGCGATTTCAAGCAGGTGTTCGGCACCGAGTGGCCGAACATCGCGCAAGCCTGGATGGCAATCGCGGCCTATGAGCGCACGATCGTCACCGATGCGACCAAGGTGCCTTTCGACCGCTATCTGGCCGGAGACGCGGCTGCAATGAGCGACGAGGCCAAGCGCGGAATGGATTTATTCAACGGCAAGGCGGGCTGCATCTCGTGCCACAACGGCGCGCTGGTGTCGGACCAGAAGTTCTACAACATCGGCGTGCCGACCGCGCCAGAGTTTGCCGACGATCCTCTCTACCAGATCACGCAGCGCTGGGAGCTTTACCAAAAGGGTGTAAGTGAAGAGGTTTACCGTGAAAGCGGCAAGGATCTTGGCCTCTATTTCCGCACCAAGCGACCCGAGGACAAGTACAAGTTTCGCACGCCCAGCTTGCGCGAACTGCGCTGGACCGAACCCTTCATGCACAACGGCGTCTTGGCAACATTGCCCGACGTTGTTGCCTTCTACAACGCCGGTGGCGGCGAAGGTCAGACGGCAGGTCTGCAACCCCTCGGTCTGAGCGATGCGGAACAGGCTGAACTGGTGGCCTTCCTTGAAGCACTATCGATGGACGAGCCGCTTTTGCTCGACGAGCCCGAGCTTCCCGAAACAGCAACATGGTCGGAGTTTGACAAATGACCCAAGCGACCAAGGCCAAGGGTGTGGGCCATGAACACGTCTGTTCGTCAATGAGCCGCCGCGGTTTTCTGATTCTGGGTGGCAGCGCGATCACCGTTCTGGCCACCTATGGTAGCGGGGCCGAAGCACAGGACCTCGTCTCGTCGTCCTATGTCCGCAAAGTCATCGGCAAGGTGTCGGATCTGGAACCTGGCAAGGCGATCGCGTTCAATTATCCGACTGACGACATTGAAAACCTGCTGATGATGCTGAACGAAGAAGCAGGCGGCGGCGCGGGCGCGGCGCGCAACATCGTCGCGTTCAACACGATCTGCCCGCACATGGGCGGATATATGGGCGAGGCCGAGTTCAAGGCGCAGCACTCGGTGTTGGGGCCTTGTCCGCTGCATCTGTCGACGTTCGACCTGACCAAGCACGGCATGATCGTGTCCGGTCATGCTGTCGAAAGCCTGCCGCAGATCGTATTGGAAATCGACGGCGATGAGATCATCGCCACCGGCGTGATGGGGCTGTTCTACGGCTACAGCCAGAACCCATCGGGCGCATGAGAAAGGACTGACAGCAATGACAACTTCCGTCGTCAACAACCGCGATTATGTTCCCCTGCCACCGCCCGATGCCGAAATCCTGACAACGGCATGCAGCTATTGCATCGTCGCCTGTTCCTACAAGGTTTACCGCTGGCCGGTGGGCAAGGAAGGCGGGCTTCAGGCCGATCAGAACGCCTTCGGCGTCGACTTTCCGACTGGGGGAGCGCCTTGGGTTGCGCGCAGCCAGCACAATATTGGCATGCACGAGGGCAACCCGCACCATTTCATCATCGTGGCGGATGCTGATGCCGAAACCGTGAACCCGGGAGGCAATTATTCGCTTCGCGGCGGCACCCTGGCGCAGAAGCTGTATAATCCCGACACGCCGACCCGCGACCGCCTGAAATATCCGATGGTCCGCATCGGCGGCATCCTGATGCCGATCAGCTGGGACGTAGCAACCGATGTCATGGCCGAGGTTTCCAAGCACGTTCTGAAAAACCACGGCGAACACGCCTGGGGCATGAAAACCTACAGCTACGAGTATTTCGAGAATACCTATGCAATCTCGAAGCTTGTCGATCGTGCGATTGGCACCCCGGTCTACGCACCGCACGACAAGCCAATGAACGCCGAAGACGCGGCAGGCCTCGATGACAGCGGCGTCAACTCCTTTGCCGCAACTTACGAAGATTGGGGCAAATGTGACGTCGCCTTCTTCTCTGGCGTGGACCCATACGAGACCAAGACGGTGCTGTTCACCAGCTGGATAATGGGCGGCGACAACCCCGACAAGAGGTTGATCTTCGTCACCCCACACCGCACCATGGGCGTGGAATATGCTCTGAAAAACGGCGGAATCTGGCTGCCGATCATTCCCGGCACCGACACGGCCCTGCATCTGGCGATTGCCAAGATCATCATCGACAACGGCTGGCAGGATCAGGAATTCATCGACACCTGGGTCAACAACAAGTGGGAGATCGAATCCGGCTACGGTCGCGGCACCCGCAACACCCGCTGGCAATGGCGGACGACCTGGGGGCGCTGGCAGTCGGACTGGAAGGATTTCCAGAAATTCATCGCCGAAGAACCGGCAGCTGTTCTGGAAGAAGCTGCCAGGATCACCGGGCTTGACCCCGCGATGATCGTCAAAGCCGCCGAAATGATTGCCAAACCGCGCGAGGACGGGTCGCGTCCAAAGACGTCGTTCATGTTGGAAAAGGGTAACTACTGGTCCAACAACTACATGAACAGCGCCTCGCTGGCGACGCTGGGGTTGATCTGTGGCGCAGGCAACCGGCCTGGTCAGGTGATCAGCCGAGGCGGCGGTCACCAGCGTGGCGGCATGAGCGCGGGCGGCGGCAAGGGCTGGCTTTCGCCAGAGAAATACCCCGGCCGCCGCAAAAAAGCGCTGAACGTCGATCGCTGGGTGATGGATGGAAACGTCCGCTTCTTCTGGACTATTGGATGCACATGGTTCGCGGCGATGCTGGCCAGTCAGGAACTGGCAAGCCGCGTGGCAGACCTGACGATCCGCAATGCCAACCAGCCGCATTCGGTAGATAAGGATCACCTGATCGAGGTGTTCAAGGCCCGCGTCGATTCGGGCGGCATGATGCTGGTCGACAGCGACATCTACCCGGTCGAACCGTTGAACACCCAATATGCCGACATCGTGTTGCCTGCGGCGGGCTGGGGCGAAGAAGACTTCACCCGCTGCAACGCCGAACGCCGCCTGCGGCTTTACGCCAAGATCAACGACGCCCCCGGCGAGGCAAAACCCGACTGGTATGCCATCGGCCTGTTTGGGCAAAAGATGGGCTTCGAAGGCTTCGACTGGAAAGAGTCAAACGACATCTTCGAGGAAGCCGCACGCTTTTCGCGCGGCGGGGTGCTGAGCTACAATGTGCTCAAGGTCGAGGCAGGCAAGCAGGGCAAGAAGGCGCATGAATTGTTGCGCGAGCTGGGGACCACCGGCATTCAGACGCCGATCCGGTTGATCGATGGCAAGATGGTGGGAACCGGACGGCTTCATGACCCCACCAATGACTGGGGCGAAATCGAGGGGGACACCGTCAATCAGAAATGGCTTTACGCCTTTGACACGCATACCGGCAAGGCGAACATCCTGAAGACGCCCTGGACCAATGACAGTTGGTCTGACTTTTATGACGCTATCAAGCCAAGGGCCGAAAAGGGTGAAATCTGGATCACCAATGGTCGCGTCAATGAAACCTGGCAATCCGGTTTCGACGACCTGCGCAAGCCCTATCTGGCCAAACGCTGGCCTTGGCCGCATATCGTCATCCATCCCGACGATGCGGCGCCGCAGGGGATCGAGTCAGGCGATCTCGTAGAAGGTTTCAACGATACAGTCTATGTCCAGACCGGCGAACCGGTCGGGGTGCTTGAAAAAGACCTGTCTTTTTCCGAGCTTATGAAGAACGGGCATATCAAGACCACGACCGGTCAGTTCGTCGCTGTCGCCATCGTGTCGGACGAAATGCGTCCCGGCGTGTCAAAAGCGGCGTTCAATTTCCCCGGATCGATGGCCAACTCGGTCTGTCACGCGGTGCCCGATCCGGTGACTGGAAACTACCGCTACAAGCTGGGCCGGGGTGTGCTGCGCAAAATCGGCGAAAGTGCCTACAAGCACGACTTCCTTGCCATGTCGCTCAAACCTCGTCCCATTTCCTGAGCGTCCCCTGCCGCCGCCGGACATTCCTCTGGCGGCGGTCTTTTTACAAGGAAGCTGCGGATGCATCTTGCTTTCATCCACGCAAAAATACCTAGCTCGGTCGATACGACGCTTGCCAACGTTGTTGCGATCCTATTGCATCACGGACACCGACTGGCCGGTGTGGTGCAAGAACCTATGGGAGATGCCGACCGGCACCGTTGCGATATGGACCTGATCGAAATTGCGAGCGGGCAGCGCATTGCCATCAGCCAGACCCTTGGGGGCGGCTCCACCGGCTGCCGTCTGGACCCCAACGCCATCGAAACGGCGGCCGCGCGTGTTGAGGCCGAGCTGGAGGCGAGCCCTGTAAATCTGTTGATCATCAACCGCTTTGGCAAGCTGGAGTCGATCGGGCGCGGCTTCTGTCCGGTGATAGCCAAGGCGTTGCAGCGCGGCATCCCAGTTCTGGTAGGAGTTAACGACCTTAATCGCCCGGCTTTCGACAGTTTTGCTGTAGAACTGGCAAAGGAATTGCCCGACCTGCCCTCGGCGGTTCTGGCTTGGTCCTTGCCGCTTTTGCGCAAGGCCGCCGCCTGAGGGTGGGTATATTGACCGTCATGGAAAAGATTGCTGCGTCCCTACCCGAAGAATCATTCCGCCTGAGTAGGCTTCGGTAATTCAAATGCCAACAAAACCGATAGCCTGCCGCATAGGTTGATGCCTCTACATTGCGCCCGTGGCATGGTGCTGGCGCAGGATGTTCTTGTCGTTGCGGATGTTCCGACTCTCCATGCCTGCGCGATGGACAGCTATGCGCAGTCAGGCGATGACCTGAAAGATTCTGGCCCTTGGACCATTCCAGTTGCTGGCACGCTACGCTTGGGTGATCGGCCCTTCGCTCTGCCCAAGGGCTTCGCGTTATCATGGCGACGGGCGACAACGAACGCACGGCGCAAGCGGTCGCGGGCAAGCTCGGCATAGATGCGGTACGCGCGGGCTTGTTGCCCGAGGCCAAGAAAGACTTGATCGATAAGTTACGCAGTGAGGGTCACAAGATCGCCATGGCCGGCGACGGCGTCAATGACGCGCCTGCGCTGGCGGCTGCTGATGTCGGCATTGCCATGGGTACCGGGGCTGACATCGCGATGGAAAGCGCGGGGATCACTCTTTTGGGTGGCGGCCTGATGGGCATCGTCCGGGCGCGCGCAACCTTGCGCAATATCAAGCAGAACCTGTTCTTTGCCTTTGCCTACAACGCGCTTGGCGTACCGATCGCAGCCGGGCTGCTTTATCCGGTCACCGGACTTTTTTGTCGCCGATGATCGCGGCAGCAGCGATGAGCCTGTCGTCCGTTTCCGTCATCACCAACGCATTACGTATGCGGAGGGCCCATCTGTGAAAGACTTTAGATGTCCGAAGAGCCGATTTGCAGGGATGAAGTCCAACAGAACACCTAAGAAGCCGGAATGAGCCGGTTCGAGAACCGACTGCAAGCGCCGCTCAACCAAATTGCCGCGGTCCAAAGCCCCTCGGGAACATGCTGTTAAAGTCGACTGTTGGGCAAAACTGGAACGCGTCTATGATCGACAGGCTTTTTGGAAGCGTCGACCTCGCCTCTAACGCTGAACCTGCTGACGCTACCTCGAAAGCCAGCGGTTTGCAGAGATTCCCTGTCGGATTGACATTCTTCAGCCGATACGATCAGCAGGCCGGCAACCGGGAACGTCTCTTTGGAAACGTCGTGCCGACCGGCGCGGAAGTCGCCCTGCCAAGCCCTCGGGCTCCGGTCGGCAATCTTTAGCTAGTCAATCTCTGCTGCGATCCAAGCCACTGCGTGTCACAGACTCGCGAGCAGGCTTATAGAGCGCCCCGCCTCACAAGTCGTTGTCCCGTGAAATCTTCGCTGGACTTTCAGAACGTATGTTCTGCAAACTTCGACCAAAAGTGAGGGTTGGTATGAAGATTGGCATGACCGATGAGAAAGTCCTTGTCGGGCAGCTTGTCGCGGGTGATCGGGCCGCGTTCGAATGCGTCTACCGCAAGCATAACGCCTCGATGATCCGTTTCTGCACTGGAGTGGTTCGCAACCGCGCCACGGCCGAGGAGGTCGTGCAGGACACTTGGGTCGCCGTGCTCAAGGGCGTTGCCTCG
>NZ_JBGSOZ010000126.1:0-10860 GCF_041738905.1 Aestuariivirga sp. | reverse complement strand
TGCCAGGAACATCAAGGCCTGTATTCCTCCGAAACGCAACCGGACAATCCAGCTTGCCTTCGACAAGCAGATCTACAAGGCCCGCCACAAGATCGAGAACATGTTCGGAAGGCTCAAGGACTGGCGGCGCATCTCAACCCGTTATGACCGTTGCTCTCACACCTTCTTCTCGGCAATCTGCATTGCGGCCAGCGTCATCTTCTATCTCAATCAATGAGTCCTGACCCTAGGGAGTCCCAGATTGGCTAAAGTTTATATTACAGCGGTTTCCGGCGATCTAGAATCGGGATTCCCATGCCGACTTGCTTCGGTGAAAGTAGCAAGTGATTCGACCTCTGGAGGCATCGGCAATGGCAAGCGCTTATTCGACCGACTTGCGTGAGCGCGTGGTTCTGACGATCGATGAGGGAGCGAGTTGCCATGAGTCAGCCGAGTTCCATCGTGTCAGCGTCAGCTCGGCAATACGATGGCACCAGTCATGGCGGTGCAGTGGTTCTGTGGAGGCAAAGCCATCGGGCGGTAGCCGCTCACCTCTCGACGAGCATGCCGAGGAAATTCTGGCGATCATCGAGGAGCAGAACGACAGGACGCTTGATGAGATCGTGGCTGAGATGAACAGATGGCGACTCCCCGGTAGCCGCACGGCTCTGTTCCGCTTTCTGAGCCGCCATGGGATCACGCGTAAAAAAAGGTCCTGCATGCCAGCGAGCAGGAAAGGCCAGATGTCGCGCACGCTCGGCGGCGCTGGATTCGCGAGCAAGGCCTTCTGGACCCGTCGCGTTTGGTCTTCATAGATGAAACCTCCGTCAATACCAACATGGTCCGCCTGCACGGGCGCGCGCCACAGGGCGAACGGGTCACCGGGAGCGTGCCGTTTGCTGCCTGGCAGACGTTCACGTTGGTCGCTGCACTGCGTGATGACTGTATGACCGCGCCGATGATGATCAAGGGCGCAATGAATTCGGAGACGTTTCTTGCCTACGTCCAGCAATGCCTCGGTCCCACCCTCAAGCCCGGAGATATCGTGATCATGGACAATGTTCCCGCTCATAAAGGCGAAGGCATTCAGGAAGCTATAGAGGCGGCAGGCGCATCCCTGCGATACCTCCCGCCATACTCTCCTGACCTGAACCCAATCGAACTGGCGTACAGTGCCTTCAAAGCGTTTCTACGGAAGTGCGCAGAGCGAACTGAAAAAGCGCTTTGTCGTCGCATAGGGTAGTTTGTCCGACAACTCGACGCACACACATGCGCGAATTTCTTCAGCGAAGCTGGCTATTCAACGTGAGCGGAATCCGCTGTAGTCATCCTTGGGAGTCGGCACCATCATCACCGGGCTGGCTTTAGCCTATTCCACCGGCGTTCCCATCGTGGCCGGTGTTCCCGAAGCATTTCTGCAATTGTCACTGGGCCGCTGGCTGCTGGGGATCCCCAACAACATCATCATCATGATGGTGGTTCTGGGCCTACTGTGGGTGCTGGTTGAACGGACCTCCATTGGCCAGGAAATCCAGGCTGTGGGCGGCAATGCGGCAGCGGCACGGCTGGCGGGCATCAATGTCGATCGCGTGAAGACTCTTGGCTTCGTAATCTCCGGCATGTGCGCGGCTTTGACCGGCATCCTGCTGGCATCAAGGCTCGGCAGCGGCACCACCAGCGCGGGCGACTCATACTTGTTGTCGGCCTTCGCGGCGGTGTTCCTCGGATCGGCCACGCTGAGCGATGGCGAATTCCACGTTCTGGGAACGTTGGTTGGCGCGCTGATCATCGCCTTCGGTTTCAACGGACTGAACATCTTCGGCGCGCCGACCTATTCGCAGTTTGTTTTTCAGGGTGCCATACTGATCATCGCGGTCGGGCTATCAAGCCTTGGCCGCGTGCTGGCGGAAAGTTGAGGGAGCACATTATGTCTGCTGATGAAAACTAGGATATCTACGTCATCGAGTTCGCGCGGTCGAAGGACCAGCCCTGGGTCGATCTCGTCAACGGCATGTATCACGAAGGTACCATGGACCTGCCGTTCTCCTTCATCCTCGCGCGGCGTGGCGACCGCAACGTACTGGTCGACACCGGCTTCATGAAAGCTGAGTCGGGTGTCAATTTTTCCGACAAGTTCGGCATCCCCTGGTGGATATCTCCGGTACGCATGCTTGGTGAACTTGGGCTCGCGCCTGGTGACGTCACCGACATCATCTGTAGCCACGCACACTTTGACCATATGGGGTCGATCGCCGAGTTTCCACAAGCACGGATCTATCTGCAGAAGCAGGAACTTTTGTCTTGGCACGAGGCGATGGCGCTGCCGCCGCAGTTTGGCTTCCTGACGGCCATCATCGATCCCGACAGCCTGCGTGCCGCATTCGATGCCTCAGTCGAGCATCGCCTTACACTTGTGGACGGCGACCGCGACAACTTACTTCCCGGCATTCACGTCCGGCTGGGGCAGGGTCACACAATGGGCCAGCAGTTCGTCATCATGCAAACGGTGAGAGGCCGTCTGGTGATCTCCGGCGATTGCGTCTACTCGTCGCGAAATATCAAGGGACATAATCATGACGGTGTGTATCAGCCGTTGAACAACGCCGTCGGAAGTGTCTGGGAGCAGCTCAAGACGATAGACCGGATCAACACGGAAATCGGCGGTGACTTGAAGAGGTTGATTATCCTGCATGACTCCGATCGTTGGAAGGGTTTGCCGATCGTGAAGGAGGTCGACGGCTTCAGGATCGTCAAGGCAGCCTGACCGGCGCTAAGAAAGTTTTTGTTGCTACTTCTGCGAATTGAAGAAATAGTTGTCGCATTAGCCGGCGTCACGTTTGTTGTGCTCGAAATCGAGGGTGTTCAGTAATCCGATCTACTCACTAGATTGGAGATCGTCAGTAGACTGTGCAGTGCGGAGCAATTGAGGCACAAGCGATTGCCACCTTGAGCGGTGTTGTAGATTTCCGGGTACGTCCGCAGCGAGCGAAGATCGTGAGACGGTCAGCGCGGTCTGTTCCGGCTAGCAGTCGTCCCGCTGCCGCGTGGCCCGCTGCGGCTGGGCGTGTTGCCGCTGTTTTCTTCCAGGAGTTTCCGCCAGCGAAGCAGGCGCTCAGGGTCTATCAATCCCTTGGCCGCCGCTTCGCGAACCGCGCAACCCGGCTCGTGCGCGTGAGAGCAGTCACGGAACTTGCACAGGTGCGTCAGTTCGGTGATTTCAGCAAAAAGTGTCTCGATGCCATCAGCGGAATCGCTGACATGCAATGTTCGCATTCCAGGCGTGTCGATGATCCAGCCGCCGCCAACAATGGCATGAAGCGATCGTGATGTCGTGGTGTGGCGGCCTTTTGAGTCATTCTCCCGAATGTCTCCGGTTTCCTGCGCGGCATTGGCGAGAGCATTGACCAGCGTCGATTTTCCGACACCCGATGATCCCACCACGGCAACGGTCTGGCCCGTACCGCACCAGGGAGCGAGCGTTGCCACGGCATCAACGGAGCGAGGATTGAGAATGATCACGGCGAGCCCGCGCTGCAAGGCATCAGCTTGTTCCCGGAAGATGCTGGCATCGGGCACCGTATCGGATTTGGTCAGCAAGATGACAGGCGTGGTGCCAGCCTGGTTGGCCATTGCCAGATAGCGCTCGAGCCTGGCGATGTTGAAGTCGGCATTGCAGGAGGTGACAATGAAGAGGGTATCAATATTAGCGCCTGCAAGTTGCAGCGTGCCCTTGCCTTCGATGCGCCGCTGCAGCACGGTCTTGCGTTTCAGGCAACGCGTCAGCACCAATGTCTGCGGATCTGCCATCACCCAGTCGCCTACAGTGAAATCTCCGGTATTGGCGTGGACGGGGAGCGTCAGATCTACCGTACCGCTTTCGGAGATCACAGTAAGGCGCGTGCGATGGACATTCGCCACGCGCATCGGCACGCGCCCTGCATCTTCAGCCTCGATCTGGACCTCGAAAAAATCTGACCATCCCAGCCGCGAGCGGGTCATGGGGAAGCTGTCTTCTCGAGTCTGTTCGGGAATTTCGCTCAAGTGCTGCCGCTGATCATGGCCAGTGCGGCCATGCGGTCGCCGGGCTTCAACTGCAGGAACAACTGCCGGGCTGTCTTGAAAACGCGCTCGGACCGGTTTTCGACTCCGACACTGAGCGCAATGGCTGTGGAGTTGCCGGGTCCGGATGTGAAGGCCATCGCCTTCGCCAGCCGGCTCATGGCAACAGGATCAGTCGCTACCTCATCTATTGCCATTGCCTAGAAATCCACTGTCCTCAGCGTGTAGGACCCCTCGCGCCGCTTGCCGTAGGCCTTATCGGCTGCCTTGCATATTCTGTCGCGATGGCGATCGAACGCAGCAAGAAGGGCATCCGAACTGGTCAAATTGCCGCCGTCAACCGCGCGAACGGCATCTTCCTCAATGAAGAATGGTACTTCCCTGGTGCGGTCGTAGCCTGAAAAGCGAACGCAGCCGCGCGTCGTGTCAAAGCTGCGGCTCAGGTTTGGAAACTGGAGAGTCACGACGCAACTTTCAATCTGGGCGCACGCTTGGGCAACTTTGGCGGCGGCCCTGCAGCGGCGATCGCGGCATCGCGCTTCAGGCGCTGTTCCTTCAACGACGCCGTAATGCGGGTGCGGTTTGCTATCTCTGCATCCCGGGCCGATAGGGCCAGCGTATAGCCAGCACCCTGTGCCTTGGTCTTTTTGTCCTTGTTCACCGGCGATATCCTTATGTTTCTGGCTAGAGATGGTAGCTATGGACCGGATAAGCAACACCCCATCATTGGGGTGGTTGGCATCCAAACGAGATCGGTACATGGAATCGACTGGTCTGAAATCACCACGCTGACGCCTAGCGCTTCGCTTCGGCTGCGGCCACGATGCGTTTGACGGCCACGAAACTGTCGGGGCTGACCGACATGGAATCGATCCCGCACTCCACCAGAAATGCCGCAAAGTCCGGGTGATCGCTCGGCGCCTGACCGCACAGGCCGATCTTTGTGTGGGCCTTGTGTGCTTCGGTGATGACGGTTCCAATCATCCACTTCACCGCCGCGTCCTGCTCGTCGAACAACGAGGCCAACTCTCCGGAATCTCGGTCGACACCCAGCGTCAACTGTGTCAGGTCGTTGGAGCCGATGGAGAAGCCGTCGAAGCGCGTGGCGAAGTCAGCGGCCATGATCACGTTGGACGGGATCTCGCACATCACGTAGATCTGAAGCCCGTTCTCACCCCGCTGCAACCCATTGTCTGCCATTACGGCCAGAACCTTGTCAGCCTCTCCAATCGAGCGGCAAAATGGGATCATCATGACGACATTCGTGAAGCCCATCTCCTCGCGCAGGCGTCTGATGGCGCGGCATTCGAGCGCAAAGCCTGGCCGGTATCGCGGCGAATAGTAGCGTGAGGCCCCGCGGAAGCCGATCATCGGGTTTTCCTCGGCAGGCTCGAATTCGGCTCCACCGAGAAGGCCCGCATATTCGTTGGTTTTGAAGTCGCTCATCCGCACGATGACGGGCTTTGGGTAGAGCGCCGCGGCAATGCGTGCCAACCCCCGCGACAGATGATCGATGAAGAATTCGGTCTTGTCCGCATAGCCCGCTGTCAATTCCGCAATGGCCCCCTTTGCCGCCTGATCCTTCATCGTGTCAAAATTGACTAGTGCCATCGGATGCACGCGGATATGGTTGCTTACTACGAATTCCATGCGCGCCAATCCGACGCCATCAGCGGGAAGCCGCCACCAGCGAAAGGCCGCGGCTGGGTTGGCGAGGTTCAACATCACCTGTGTTCTAGTCTCAGGAACGGCAGAGACCTCCACCATGTCGACCTCGAACTCTGCCGTGTCGTCATAGACGATGCCTTCGTCGCCCTCAGCGCAGGAAACCGTCACGTCCTGTTCGCCATGTAGCACGTGCGTCGCATTGCCGGTGCCGACAATGGCAGGTAAACCGAGCTCACGACTGACGATTGCAGCATGAGACGTTCGCCCACCATGGTCCGTTATGATCGCCTTGGCGCGCTTCATGATGGGCACCCAATCAGGGTCCGTCGTGCTGGTCACCAGAATGGAACCGTCCACGAAATTGGCGATGTCGCGGGCTTCCTCGATCAAGCACACGCGACCCTGAACCGCCGCATCCCCGATCGCAATGCCACTGGCCAGCCGCTTGCCACTTCGGGTGATGCGATAGGACCTGTAGGCCGACGCGTCACGATGCGACTGAACCGTTTCGGGCCTCGCCTGGACGATGAACACATCTCCGGTCTCGCCGTCCTTCGCCCATTCCATGTCCATCGGGCAGCCATAGTGCCGCTCGATGATGGAGGCCCAGTTCGCCAAGCGGAGAATTTCGGCATCGCTGAGCACAAAGGCTGCTCGCTCCGCCTTTGATGTCGGCACATTGCGTGTCGGTTCGCCAACGCCACCATGGATCATCTTGATTGCCTTATCGCCGCGTTTCTTGGCGACAATCGGCGTTAGGGCAGGATTGGTCAGTAGAGGCTTGAAGACCTGATACTCGTCTGGATCGACGGCACCCTGCACCACGTTCTCTCCCAAGCCGAATGCTGCGTCGATCACCACCACATCCGGAAAGCCAGTCTCCGTATCGATCGAGAACATCACGCCCGAGCCTGCCAAGTCGGATCGTACCATCTGCTGTACGCCGATCGACAGAGACACCGCCATATGATCAAAACCCTTGGTGTGCCGATAGCTGATAGCGCGGTCAGTGAACGGCGAAGCAAAGCAGCGGCGGCAGGCGTCGAGAAGCGCAACCTCGCCGGTGATGTTGAGAAAGGTCTCCTGCTGACCCGCGAAACTCGCATCCGGCAGGTCCTCTGCCGTGGCGCTTGAACGCACGGCAACATTGGCGTTGGATTTTCCCGTCCGCCGGGAGAGTTCGCGGTAGGCTTCGCGGATCGCCTCGGCTGATGCCTCTGGCCAGGAGCCTCCAAGCATCAGCTTGCGAATGGCAAGGCCGGTATCGGCAAGCGACGCATGGCCCGTCCTTTGCATTGCCAGGAGGTCCGCGATCCTGTCGTCGAAGCCATTTTGCTTGAGGTAGCCGCGATACATGCCCGCCGTCGTGGCAAAGCCCGGTGGCACTTTGACGCCCATGCCGCCGAGCGTCCCCACCATTTCGCCGAGCGATGAATTCTTGCCGCCCACCAGGCCCACATCTTTGCGGCGGAGTTCCTCGAACCACACAATCTGCCGCACTTCGGAACCCTCGACATCGGCCATGAGCATAAACCCTCTTGCATGAATGACTGACACTGGACTCCGGGGGCGGAAGCGGCCTTGACCTCAATCAATGTCTGAGCCCGCCGTAGATGCGTTCGTCCGTGCGAGAGAGATTGCAGTGGTGCGTCTGCGGGCCGACGTGGCAAGGCAGATAAGCATCACCCGTACCGAGTTCATGGGACTGGCGCTTCTGGCCTTCATACAGGACCAGAACCACATCCTGTAGAAGGACGAACATGGCCGGGCTTGTGGGTCGATTCCGCCGATCGGTGACCGCATTGCCGGATTGAATGGCAAAGCCGTAACCTGCGTAACACCGCAACTGTCCTGCCTCGGTCCAGTATGGGGCAAGGCTCCACCCACGGAGCCGAAACACCAGCAGCACAGGAGAAAACTATCATGTCTATGAAAAACCGCCTTGCAGGCATCTGCATACTTGGACGGCGGTCAGGCGCTCGCCTATATGCTCAAGCGCCAGGCCGGCTTCCGGCTGTTCCTCGAAGACGGCCATGTCGACATGGATTCCAACCTGGTCGAGAATGCCATCCGCAGCCCGGCCATGAATCGCCGCAACGCCCTCTTTGCCGGTCATGATGAGGATGGACGCTCCTGGGCCCGCATGGCGTCGCTCATCGGCTCGGCAAAGATGAATGGTGTCGATCCCTACGCCTACTTCCTGTACCTCTTCACCAGGCTCGCGCAGGGTCATCTCAACAAGCACATCGACGCCCTGATGCCATGGGCCTACGCCGCATCCTCAAATCCCTCACTATGAGCTCATCCGGGATTCCCCAATGAGGAACACAAACAGCTGTCCGCCGAACGGATCGGTCTTCAGCTTCTCCTGGACCAGCACCGCCAGGCCATCGAAGCCCTTCCTCATATCCGTATGGCTAACCGCCAGCCACATCCTGACGCCAGCCGGAACCGGGATCATCGCCCGTCCAGAACCGCGATTACCCGCTTCAAGGCCTCAACATCCACCGGCCCGCTCAGCCGCAGCCGCCGCCCTCCTGGAAGCTCGATCTCGATCACGCCGCAGGCCGGAGCATGCGTCGAAGGCGGATCAGATGATGAGGCTCGCAACGCTGGTCGGAGTCCCCAAAGGCCTCAGTCCCTTCTTGCTCAACCAATCCCGCAACTTGGCATCCTCGGTCTCGAAAAGCTCATCGGACCACCAACCACTGAAGCGAATGACCGCCCGGCGCACAGGCGGCAGTTCACGTAACTGAACATCTGCATCTGAGGGTCGTGGCAGCTGGTCCAGCGTGTAGGACGATGGCATAATGAACCGGACAGTCCAGTTTGTCCCCTCAGACGACTGGGTGACCGGCGCTGTCATTGCGATCTTGTCTCCAGGTCTTTCCTTGGCGAAGATGTAACCGGCCAACGGACCAAACCCTGACCGTACGGCCTCATCCCTGTTTCCGGTCCGTGTGACTTCCGCCACGACCAGAGCCGGATATGACCTGATCTCGATCGCTCCATCAGCCTCTATCACCTCATAGCGGGCGACCTCGACATTGCGGGTCGTCACATACCACGCGAGTGTGAGGCCGACGAACACAGCCAGACGCGTCAGTCCGATATACACCAGCATTCTGGTCGCCTTGTTCATGACGAGCGTCCCTGATCTCAGTTGCATTACGTGGGGCGCACCTTTATGGATCCCGGGCTTTGCCGGGCCGGCTTGATTGAGTTCTGACGACGCAACATCCATCACCTAGGCAGAGGTGGTTGGGTCACTCCGTCCAAGCAGGATTGACCGAAGAAGCTGAGCCTCCTCGATCAGAAACTCGAACAGGGCAGCAACTCGCGGGGAATGGCGGAGGTCGGGGTGGACCATGAGGTACCAACTGGTGGACAGCTCAGGTACGGGACCCAGAACACACAGGAGGCCAGCCTCTTCGTCTCCGATGGCCATTGGCAATGCTGCAAGGCCGACTCCTGAACGTGCAGCATAGGCAAGCCCGGGAATGGAGCTTGATCGTGCCGCGATCTTCGCGTCGGGAGCGGACCTACTGAGCCACTGCGCCGCACGGTGGTTTGACAGCTCACCGTCGAACCCGATCAGCAGATGGCGGTTCAGATCGGCAACACAGTCAGGGCGGCCATGTTGGGTGATGTAAGTCCGGCTGGCATAGACGCCCCAAGGTGAGTCCGACAGCTTTCGGCAGATCAACTCTCCTTGTTTGGGTTCACCTGCCCGGATGGCGATGTCTGCCTCACCTGCGGCCAGATCGACCATGCGGTCGCTCATCACGAACTCGATGTGGACTCCCGGATAGCGTTGAGCGAAACGGGCGAGAAGCGGCGAGCGTGTCAGCCGGGGCACAAGCGGCTCAGGACAGGTGACGCGCACCAGCCCCTGAACATTACGGTCCAGTGTTTCGATCCGCCGGCTGAACGCCAATACCGCTTCTTCCACCCGCTCGGCATGGGGAATAAGGCTGTTTCCGATCTCGGTCAGGCGATACCCGGTTGGGTGGCGGGTCACGAGTTGCATTCCAATGCGGCGCTCCAGTTCTGCCAACCTCCGATGTACCGTGGACTGGCTGACCCCCAGCTTGCGGGCGGCGGCCACGGTGCTGCCATGGCGGTGGACGCCCAACAGGTAGCGCAGGTCACTCCACTCGAACATCTGCACCCTATGCAGTTCTGCATCTTGCCGGTGCAATCTTGCAGCTACCGCCCGATGAGCGCCAGCCCTATCGTCACGCTACCTTCGGCCTCCGCCGGAAATCCACCCAGAAGGATACCGCCATGCGCAGACTCACCATTATGTACAGCCTGGTCACCGTACTGAGCTTCGTCGGTCATGCTGCGGCCGATCAGGTTGAGCTCGCCAAGCCAGAACTTCTCTTACGCGAGGCCGTGGAGGGCATGCCGTCAGGCAAGACCCAGGAAGTGCGGGTCCTGACCGCCACCATCAAGCCTGGTAGCAAGACGCCATTCCATACCCATCGCTTTCCGGTCACCGTTTACATTCTCGAAGGGGCATTCACTCTGGAAATCGACGGCAAGTCACCCGTGACAGTCAAGGCGGGCGAAGCCATGGTGGAACCCCACAATGCGAAGATGACGGGGTACAACCGCACCGAGGATGACACCAAGGTTGTCATCTTCTATGTCAGCGACGCCGACACGCCGTTTCTCGATCCGGTGAAATAGGCGTATCTCTAACTGCTAATCACGGCTGCAGTCTGCATCACCTGTGCTCTGCGCAGCCAGCGCCAGTTTCTTGCGAAAGCGCCGGTCGCGCTTGAGGTACCACTCTCGGCTCATGGCGGCCGATCGGCTTGTACAGCTTTCGACATAGAGCAGATGCCAGATCCAACCACGGGTGGATTTGGCGCCGGTCCCGGCATTGTGCTGCAGAAGCCGGCGACAAGGGTCAATTGTCCAGCCGACGTAGGTCTTGAACTCACGTGGCGTCGTGGTCCCCATTACATAAACAAAGCTTGCGATATGACTCGACTCCAAGCCTAGGCTCAGGACCTATTAAACTGGTTGCGGATCAGTTGCAGTTTTGATTCAAGGCTTCCGATAGAGGAGGCCTTCATGAGCAAGCTGTTTCTGCTGAGCAAGTCCCAGATGTCGCGAATTTCGCCATGTTTTCCGCTGGCTCAC
>NZ_JBGSOZ010000118.1:0-2172 GCF_041738905.1 Aestuariivirga sp. | reverse complement strand
GGGGTCGTGCCGGACGCTCCCACCGGACCCGAAGCCGCGCCCAAGACGCGCACACCCCGCGAGGGAACGAAGCAGGCCACCCTGATCGCCATGCTGCGCGCGCCGGACGGCGCGACCATCGAGGAGATCACCGCCGCCACGGGCTGGCAGTCGCATACAGTGCGCGGCGCGATGGCAGGGGCGCTGAAGAAGAAACTCGGGCTCGAAGTGACCTCGGAGAAGGTCGAGGGGCGCGGAAGGATCTATCGACTGCCCGCTGCCTGATCGATTTTCATCCGAAGACCCCATTGCCGCCGCCCGGATCGGGCGGCGGCTTTCTTACACGGTACTGCCTTCGATTTCCTAAGTCAGAGCAGCGAGAGGGCTGGTCAGTGCTCCCTTCAACGTGCACCGTGCGCCGATCAGATTGGAGGGCTCTATGCACATTGAGGCTATGCCGTATGCTGTTCAATTGAGGATACATGCTGATCGGATCGATGATGGCACCATGAACCACGCTTGGTCACCAGAGACCCCGATCCACCTTGAGATATCTATCATCTATGCGGCCGTGATAATTCGGAAACTGTGGGAACACTATTCAAGCCTTTACCGAGAGGTCGGCTTTGACCTCGGTGATTCAATGCCTGGCCTGCATGAGACGAGTGGGCTCGGACCGCAGTCCGGACTCACATTTGTGCACCGAGTTATTCACTCCAAGTACATTGACACGAGCGAGGGAACAAAGGCTTCTGGTGTCGAGTTTGAGTCGGATAAAGCCGGTCACCTTCGGATCAGCTATGCCGACATTACTAAGTTCTTGAGGCAGGCTGCTGCCGCCACCGAGGCGATTCACGGTTAGGCCAAGTCTCCATTAGACTCGTTCGAAAAGAATTGTGCGGAGTGTTTTGCCCTGATGTGGCCTGAGCATTTTCGCAAAATGCTCACACTCGCCTCAACCGCTCGAACAACCGCCGCAAGGCGTAGCTGCGGCCAATCGATACGACGGTGAACACAAGCCCCAACTTCAGGTTCTGCGCCAGCGTCGCGTGGAGCCCAAAAATGGGGAAGATCAGAATCTGTGTGACGACGGCGACGGTGTAACCGACGATCACGTTGGCGACGGCTTCGGCCAGCGACATAAGGCGTGACTGCTTCATGCCGCTGCCTCATCCATCGGCCAGCAATTCAGCCGCCAAAGTTCGCAGCGCATGCGCCGCAACCAAGGGGACCACGCCATTGCCACAGAGGAGAAGCCGGTCCACCCGGTGGGCCAGCCCATCAGCGCCTCGACGAACAGCGGGTTCAAGGTCCGGCGCGCATCGGAGGTATCGTTCCCAGCCATCGGCATCGCCAGGACCTGGCGGCCAAGCAGGCCATTCACCGGCGTGTTCGCCAATGTCGTCGCCCCGTCCTTGTGGTCCCGCGCTGTCGGCGTCATCCACATCCCCGCCGCGTGGGTCAGATCGGCTGTCCGCCGGTTGCCCGCGCTCGGCTTGCAGCCATCGTTCGCCATCGGCGTCGGCCAGTCCCGCGCCATACCGTCCAGTCCCTTCTCGTGTTTCCGGTCTCCGCCCCGGCTGCGGAAGCTGTCGGTCTGCGGGGTCGGCCAGAGCGCGGCCGTCGTCGCGAGGTTCATCCCGTGCTGGCCCGCCTCCTGCGAGGGCGTCGGCTTCGTCTGCCGGTTCTCGTTGGCGCTGGCCCTTGGCGTCGGCCAAAGCCGCAGCAGTTCCGTCCGGTTCCCGCCACTCGACCGGGTGCCAGAGCAGGCGCGCGGGGTCGGCCAGCGCGTCCCCCTCGCGGATGGCGAGGATGAACAGCCGTTCCCGCTTATGGGGCGCGCCAACTTCCGCCGCCGTGAAGAGGCCTGCCGCAAGCTTGTAGCCCATGCAGACCAGTCCGTCGGCGACTTCGGGGAAGCCGAGGCGGAGATGATGGGCGACATTCTCGAGAAAGACGAAGGGCGGCTCAACTTCGGCGATGATGCGAGCGACATGCGGCCAGAGGTGGCGCGGGTCGTCCGCACCCCGACGCTTGCCCGCGACGGAGAACGGCTGGCACGGATAGCCCGCAGTGACGATGTCCACCGCGCCGCGCCACGGGCGGCCGTCGAAGGTTCCAACATCGTCCCAGACAACAGCCTGATCCAGGGACGCGTCTTCCATCCGCGCCACGAGAGTGGCTGCGGCGTAG
>NZ_JBGSOZ010000053.1:0-7253 GCF_041738905.1 Aestuariivirga sp. | reverse complement strand
CTCGCGCAGTCCGCCACATGATGCGCTGGCGCCGGGCATCCCGGCCTGGAGCATCGAACTCACCCGCGCCCGGGGCGGCCGTCCCGGCGCCTGGATACTGGAATGGCATCATGCGCTGCATCGTTTCTCTCTGGTTTCCGGATTTTCCCGTGGAGCGATTCATCCGGGGACGGATCAAGACCGGCAGGAAGCCGCCGCCCAAGACCTTGCCCTTCGTGCTGGTTGAGGGCGCCAGCAAGGGATTGCGCGTGGTGGCGGTGAACCAGATGGGGCGGAGCTTCGGCCTCATGCGGGGCATGAGGCTGGCCGATGCGCGGGCACAGGTGCCCGATCTTCTCTCAGAGCCGCACGAGGTGGACGAGGACATGAGCAGCCTTCTGGGCCTGTGCCGCTGGATGGAGCGCTACAGCCCGTGGGTGGCGCCCGATGCGCCCGACGGCATCCTGCTCGACGTCACCGGCATTCCCCACCTCTTCGGTGGCGAGGCGCGCATGATCGCGGACATGAAGTCGCGGCTTGCGCAATATGGCTTTACGGCACGAAGCGGCATGGGCGAAACGCTGGGCGCGGCATGGGCGCTGGCGCGCTACGACGCGAAAGAGCTGAAGCATCTTCCCGTCGAGGCTCTGCGCATCGATGGAGATTCGGCGAAGACGCTGCGGCGGTTGGGCCTCAAGACCGTGGGCGCGCTGATGGCAATCCCGCGCGCTTCGCTCGCCCGGCGCTTTCGCGGCGAGACCATCGGCGAGAACGTGCTGATCCGGCTCGATGAGCTGATGGGGGTGCGCGACGAGCCACTCAATCCGCTGAACCCGCTCACGTCCTTCATGGCGCACCGGGCGCTGATGGAGCCGGTCATCCATCCCGATGGGCTCGAAACCGTGCTCAACGGCCTCGTCAACCAGCTCTGCCGCACGCTGGAAGGAGAGGGTCGGGGGGCGCTGCGGCTCATCCTCAAGCTGTTCCGCACCGATGGCTCGCGCGCCAACCTGCCGGCGGGCTTCTCGGCGGCAACGCATGATCCGCGCCACATGCTGCGGGTGCTGAAGCCCAGGCTCGAGACGGTGGATGCCGGCTTCGGCATCGACGCCATGACCATCGAGGCGCGCGAGACGGGGCTGGCCAAGGTCCAGCAATACGGGTTCATGGAGGATGACAGCACGCTGGGCCTCGAGCAACTGAACGACCGCGTGCTGAACCGGCACGAGATCGAGTTGCTGTCGCTCGATGGGGTGGAGAGTCATATTCCGGAGCGGGCGGAAAAGGCACATGCGTCTCGTTCACATGCTTCCGGTACGGGCGACGGCAAAAGGAAGAAACGCCCTTCGTTGCCCAAGGCGGGAGACGCTGGACGAAACCCGGACGAGGGATCTTCCCGCCCGCTCCTGATCTTCGAGGCGCCGGAGCCCGCCAAGGTCATCGCATCGGTTCCCGACGGGCCGCCGATGCGGCTTACCTGGCGGCGGGTGACCCGGCGCGTGATGAAATCCCAGGGCCCTGAGCGCGTGGCGCCGGAATGGTGGCGGCTGACACAGGGGGAAAGGCCGCGCGACTATTATGTGGTCGAGGATGAGCAGGGCCGCCGCTACTGGCTCTACCGCGAGGGGCTTTACGGCGAAACGGGCGAGGAACAGCCCAAATGGTTCGTACACGGATTATCGGCATGAGCAAGACCAGCTATGCCGAGCTTCAGTGCACGACGAATTTCTCGTTCCTGAGGGGAGCCTCACACCCCGAGGAGTTGGCGGCACAGGCAAAGCATCTCGGTATCGCGGCCCTGGCTGTGACGGACCGCAACACGCTCGCAGGAATCGTTCGTGCACATGGCGCGGCGAAGGATGCGGAACTGCAGTTCGTCGTAGGCGCGAGGTTGGATGTTTCCCCTTCTCCCCTTGTGGGAGAAGGTGGATCGCGCCAGCGGCGCGAGACGGATGAGGGGATGATGGCGGCCCGGAGCAACCCCTCATCCGGCGCTTCGCGCCACCTTCTCCCGCAAGGGGAGAAGGGAGGGCTGTCCCTCCTCGCCTATCCCACGACGCGGAGCGCCTATGGATCGCTCTGCCGCCTCCTCAGCATGGGTCAGCGCCGGGCGGAAAAGGGCCAGTGCCTCATCACGCTGAATGACGTCTGTTCGCACGCGCAAGGGATCATCTTCGCGCTGCTCTCCGAAAGTGCTGATCATCTTTCCGAAATCCGCCAGCGGCTGAAGGCGCCGCTGTACCTCGCGGTCAGCCATCATTATCGCGGCGATGACCGCGAACGGATCAACCGGCTGGCGGAACTGGCGCACAAGCACCAGACGGGGCTGCTCGCCACCAATGACGTGCTCTATCACCACGCCAGCCGTCGCGTGCTGCAGGATGTCGTCTCGGCGATCCGCGAGGGCGTGCCGGTGGCAGAGGCTGGCTACCTGCTCGAAGCCAATGCCGAGCGGCACCTGAAGACGCCGGAAGAAATGGCGCGGCTCTTCCGCGATCACAGCCAGGCCATCGCCAACACGCTCGCCATCGCCAAGGCCTGCCGCTTCTCGCTCGACGAACTCCGTTATGAGTATCCCGAAGAGCCGATCCCGCAAGGGACCACACCGCAGGCCCATCTCGCATACCTCGCAAGGGAGGGTGCGAGTGAGCGCTATCCGCAAGGCGTTCCAGCGAAGGTGAAGGAGAACATCGCCAAGGAACTCACCCTCATCGAGAAGCTCAACTACGCGCCATATTTTCTCACCGTCCACGACATCGTGAGCTACGCCCGCGCTCAGGATCCGCCGATCCTTTGCCAGGGGCGGGGGTCGGCCGCCAATTCCACGGTGTGCTACTGCATCGGAATCACGGCGGTCGACCCCAACCAAAGCGAACTCCTGTTCGAGCGCTTCATCTCGGAGGAGCGGAAGGAGCCGCCCGACATCGACGTCGATTTCGAGCATGAGCGGCGCGAACAGGTGATCCAGTACATCTATCGGCGCTACGGACGCGAGCGGGCAGGTCTTGCCGCCACCGTCATTACCTATCGCGGGCGCTCCGCCGTGCGCGAGGTAGGCAAGGTCATGGGCCTGTCGGAGGATGTGACGGCGACGCTTGCCGGAATCGTCTGGGGCCGCATGAGGGAGGAGATGCATGACGGGCGCCTGAAGGAAGCGGGTCTCGATCCCGACGACCCGCTGCTGGCGAAGGTCATCGAACTCTCCGACGAGATCGCCGGCTTCCCGCGCCACCTCTCGCAGCATGTTGGCGGCTTCGTCCTTACCAAGGGCCGTCTCGACGAGACGGTGCCCATCGGCAATGCCGCGATGGATGACCGTACCTTCATCGAGTGGGACAAGGACGACATCGACGCGCTGGGCATTTTGAAAGTCGATGTTCTGGCGCTCGGTATGCTTACCTGCATCCAGAAGAGCTTCGAGCTGATCGAGGCGTGGTATGGGCTGAAATATTCGCTCGCCACGGTGGAGCGCGAGGACGCGGCCGTCTACGACATGCTGTGCAAGGCGGATTCGGTGGGCGTATTCCAGGTGGAATCGCGGGCGCAGATGAACATGCTGCCGCGCCTCAAGCCCCGCTGCTTTTATGACCTTGTGATCGAGGTGGCGATCGTGCGGCCCGGCCCCATCCAGGGCGACATGGTGCATCCCTACTTGCGCCGCCGCGACGGGCTGGAGCCCGAGGACTATCCAGCACCCCATCCGGACTTCGGGCCGGCGGACGAGCTACGCCAGGTGCTGGGCCGCACCAAGGGCGTGCCGCTGTTCCAGGAACAGGCGATGAAGCTTGCCATGGTGGCAGCCGAATTCACCGCGGGCGAAGTGAATGAATTGCGCAAAGCCATGGCGACGTTCCGGCGGCGCGGCACCATCGGCAGGCTGGAGCAGAAGATGGTGAGCCGCATGGTGGAGCGCGGCTATGACCCCGAGTTCGCGGCGCGTTGCTTCAACCAGATCAAGGGATTTGGCGAATACGGATTTCCCGAGAGCCATGCCGCGAGCTTCGCGCATCTGGTCTATGTCTCGTCGTGGCTCAAGTGCCATTATCCGGAGGTTTTCGCCACGGGGTTGCTCAACTCGCAGCCGATGGGCTTCTATGCCCCCGCCCAGATCGTCCGCGACGCGCGCGAGCATGGCGTCGAGGTGCGGGCGGTGGATGTGAGCCATTCGGGGTGGGACAGCACGCTGGAACTCCCTTCTCCCCTTGCGGGAGAAGGTGGCGCGGAGCGCCGGATGAGGGGTCTTGTTCCGCTAACCCCTCATCCGTCTCGCGCCGACGGCGCGATCCACCTTCTCCCGCAAGGGGAGCAGGAAGAAAGATGCGCCATGCGTCTGGGGCTTCGGGAGGTCGATGGTTTGAAGGCCGAGGATGCCTCGGTGCTGCTGCAATGCCGCGCGCAGGGAAAGCCCCTCACCATTGCAACACTCCACGCCTTCGGGGTGCCCGTGCCCGCGCTTGAAAAGCTCGCCGCCGCCGATTGCTTCCGTTCGCTCGGCCTCGACCGGCGCGCGGCTCTGTGGGAGGTGAAGGCGCTGGCGAAGTCCAAGGCCCTGCCGCTCTTTGCCTTTGCCGACACGCGCGAACAGGGCGATGAGGCGCATGTGGTGCTGCCCGACATGCCGCTCTCCGAGCATGTGGTGAACGACTACCAGACGCTGAAGCTGTCCTTGAAGGCGCATCCCATGCAGTTCCTCCGTACACTGTGCAATGAGCGCAAGGTGACCGACAATGCGAGATTGAAGAACGTCAGGAACGGCGCGCTGGTGACGGTCGCGGGCGTCATTCTGGTGCGGCAGCGGCCGGGCTCGGCCAAGGGCGTCGTGTTCCTCACACTCGAAGACGAGTTCGCGGTGTGCAATGCGGTGATCTGGCCGCAGGTGCTGGAAACGCATCGCGCCATCGTCATGGGCTCGCGCCTCATGCTCATCAAGGGCCGCGTGCAGCGCACGGGCGACATCATCCATGTCGTCGCGACGGCGATCGAGGACAAGACGCCATGGCTGGCGCTTCTCACCGAAGACGGCACGCTGATGAAGAATTCACTGGCCCGCGCCGACGAAGTTGCAAGGCCGGGGCCTGACCCCTACCAGCAACCCGCCGCACGGCATCCACGGAATGTAAGGGTCATTCCGAAGAGCAGGGATTTTCATTGATGGCGTAAGGATCCCCGGGACAAGCCCGGGGATGACGGAATGAAGGAATTCGTCATGGTCGTGCTTGTCACGGCCATCTGGTTCGGACACATTCCATCGATGCGCTCTGGCTACTTGTACTTCGTGACCAATCGACCTCATGGAGTGCTTTATGTGGGTGTCACATCAGATTTGTCCCGGCGCATTTATGAACATCGAGAGGGTCTGCTGCCCGGCTTCACCAAGAAGTACGGATTAAGGCAACTCGTCTACTACGAGACATTTCCACTTGTCGTGGATGCCATTCAGCGCGAGAAAAACATCAAGCACTGGCCGCGGCAGTGGAAAGATAATCTGATCGCAACGATGAACCCGGAGTGGCGCGATTTGTATGATGAGTTGATGTGAGACCAAAAGATCCCCGCGACAAGCCCGGGGATGACGGACAAAGGGAATTCGTCATGGCCGGGCACATCACGGCCATCTCGACTCAGGCATTACGCAAACCGCACCGCATGCACGGGTGGCAGGGTGGTGCTCACCGTCGTCCACGAGTCGCCCTGGTCCTCGCTCACCCACAGGTTTCCCGTCGTCGAGCCGAAGGCCAAGCGGTCGCCGGTGCCGTCGCCATCCAATGCGTGGCGGAAGACGATGTCGTAGGCGTGCTGCTGCGGAAGGCCGTTTGACAGCACATCGAAGCTCTTGCCCCCGTCACGCGTGCGCGTCACCACCAGCTTGCCCTCGACGGGATAGCGCTTCTCGTCCTTGATGCCGGGCACGAACCAGGCGGTGTCGGGATCCTTCGGATGCACCACGACGCCGAAACCGAAGCTCGATGGCTTTGCCTTCACCTCCGTCCAACTCTTTGCGTTGTCGGTCGATTTCCAGATGCCGCAATGGTGCTGCACCCAGAAGCGCTCGGGGTGAGACGGCGATTGCACCATCATGTGCGGGTCCTGCGTGTCCGGGTCATCCGCCGTCGGGCCATCGTCGAAGCGCATGCCGTGGGCCGACTGGCGCCAGTTCTTGCCGCCATCCTCCGTCACCCACACGCCGCCGCAGGAAATGGCGATCCGCACCGTCCGGGACGAGCGCGGATCGACGCAGATCGAATGGATGCCGGGAATGTCGGCACCGCCGCCCAGCCACTTGTTGCGATCCGGCATGAGCCAGAGGTTTTCCATCATCTCCCACGTGTCGCCGCGATCGGTTGAGCGGAACAACCCACCCGGCATGGTGCCAGCCCAAAGGTTGCCGGGCTCGTCGGCTCCGCCCGTCTCCAGCGCCCAGATCATCTGCGTCGTCCATTTCACCGGCTTGCCCCAGCCGTCGCGGTCATCGAGGCCCTCGGGCTTCGGCGGGTAGGCGGGGGTCGCAATCTCGGTCCATTCCCCGCCCTTGTCACGCCGATGCAGCTTCACCCCGAAGTGACCATGGTTCAGAGCCGCATAGTCCGTGCCGTCACGCGGGTCGTGCAGGGCGAGGGTGACGTTGTCGCCCAGGAAGCCCGAATCCGAGACCTCCCACCCGTGGCCATTGCGTGCCACCTCGAACAGACCCTTACGGGTCGACACCAGAATGCGATCAGACATGATTCATCCTCCGGACAGGGCCTGCATGACCCAGACTTCGCTTGTTTCCGTGACAGGATCTGTCAGCTTCTCGATGTCGCTGATGCGCGTGCCATCGACGAGGATGGTCATGTGCTTGCGCAAGCCGCCCTGGTCATCGAGCACATAGGTGCCCAGCCCGACCTGGCTGGCAAAAACCTTTGCCAGCACCTCGCGGACGGTTGCGCCCTCGGCCTCCATGCTCTGACAGTCTACATGGCGGCGCAGATTGGCTGTGAAGAACACCCTTGCCATCGTGCCATCGCTTGTCGATCCCGGCAGCAGTCTAGCGCGAAAAGACGAGGTTGAAAACCGGCTCTCAGTTCATCCGCCAGATGGTGAAGTTGAGGAATGCCGCGAAGCTCACCCATGCGAGGTAGGGCAGCATCAGTGAGGGGATGTCCCGCTCAATGTAGAAAATTGGAGTGAGGTTGGCGTTGCTCTCCTCGAGCCGTAGGCTCGGGGTGTTCAATCCTGAATGGAGAGCAACACCATGAAGAAAGCTACCACGTCTATCGAGGCGCTTGCCAGTG
>NZ_JBGSOZ010000048.1:0-7465 GCF_041738905.1 Aestuariivirga sp. | reverse complement strand
CACCGAAACCGGCGGCGGAGGCTGCCGCTCCCGCCGCAGCGCCGAGCCCCGGACCGACCTTCTCCGGTCCCGACCTTCCCGTCGCCCCTCCCGAATCCATGGAAGTGCCGCCCGGCATGGAAATGGTGTCGATGACGGTGCGCGAGGCGATCCGTTCTGCCATGCAGGAAGAGATGCGGCGTGACCCGGACGTGTTCCTGATGGGCGAGGAAGTGGGCCAGTACCAGGGCGCCTACAAGATCAGCCAGGGCATGCTGGACGAATTCGGGCCGAAGCGTGTGATCGACACGCCCATCACCGAGCACGGCTTCACCGGACTTGCCGTGGGCGCGGCCTTCGCTGGCTTGAGGCCCATTGTCGAGTTCATGACCTTCAATTTCGCGATGCAGGCCATCGACCACATCATCAATTCCGCTGCCAAGACGCTCTACATGTCGGGTGGCCAGATGGGCTGCCCCATCGTGTTCCGCGGCGCCAACGGTGCCGCCGCCCGCGTCGCCGCCCAGCACAGCCAGGACTATGCCGCATGGTACGGCTCCATTCCGGGCCTGAAAGTAGTGATGCCCTATACGGCGGCGGACGCGAAGGGCCTGATGAAGGCGGCGATCCGCGACCCCAATCCGGTCGTCTTCCTCGAGAACGAAATTCTCTATGGCAAGAGCTTCGACGTGCCGAAGATCGATGAATGGATCGTTCCCATCGGCAAGGCCCGCGTCGCGCGGGTCGGCCAGCATGTGACCATCGTCTCCTTCGGCATCGGGATGACCTATGCGCTGGCCGCTGCCGACAAGCTCGCCGCAGAGGGCATCGAGGCCGAGGTCATCGACCTCCGCACCATCCGCCCGATGGACCTCCCCACGGTGGTGGAGAGCGTCAAGAAGACCAACCGCTGCGTTTGCGTGGAGGAGGGCTATCCGCAGTTCTCGGTCACCTCAGAACTCGCCGCCCAGATCATGACGCATGCCTTCGATTACCTCGACGCGCCCGTCGCACGCGTCGCCGGCAAGGACGTTCCCATGCCCTATGCGGCCAATCTCGAAAAACTGGCGCTGCCCAATGCCGATGAGGTGGTCGCCGCAGCAAAGGCCGTTCTCTATGTCTGATCACGATCATCACCATCACGACCACAGCCACGATATTCACCCGCACCAGTTGCAGCCGCCGCATGAGGTGTTTCATGACCCGAAGGCGGGTGAAGTGGCGCGCGCCTGGATCACCGGCGGGGGCTTAAGCCTCTCGCTCCATGCCATGGCCTTCGGCAAGGCCGAGGTGTGGGGCCATGTGCTCGCCGGCATGGCGCAGCAGGTGGCGCAGGCCTGCGAGGAAATGGGCCACGGCAAGGCTCATGAGAATTTCGCGGCGATCCGCAAGGTGCTGAACGAAGACCTCAACAAGGTCGCGGCACAGCTCTCGCCGCTGGCGAACAAGTCATAAGGTTTGGTGGAAACGAAGCGGCAGCTGAGGAGAGAACGCAACACGGGAGGTTGACATGGGACAACTCGCTTTCCTCGATGAGGACCGGCTATTTGACGGAGAATGCATCCGCTTCAAGGGCCGGGACGGGGATGATGAGGTGATGTGCGGCGTGACGCTCTATGCGTTGCAGCATTGCGACCCGCATGTGCCGAAGCATGGGCTGGTCGGTTCCGAAGTTTTTCTCGATGCGTTCGACCGGCTGCTGACCGAAATCCACCACGCCGCGCGCGACAAACATGCGCGGGGCCTCCGCGAGACGGATGGTCCCGTGCAGATCATGGTTCACCGCCAGGACCTAGCACCCTGAAGGTGAATGCCAGACGAAATGGGGAAGACCGACGATGCCAGTGAATGTCCTGATGCCCGCCCTTTCGCCCACCATGGAAAAGGGCAAGCTTGCCAAGTGGTTGAAGAATGAAGGCGATACGGTGAAGTCCGGCGACGTGCTGGCCGAGATCGAGACCGACAAGGCCACGATGGAAGTGGAGGCCGTGGACGAAGGCACCATCGGCAAGCTGCTGGTGGCGGCGGGCACCGAGGATGTTCTGGTCAACACGCCGATCGCCGTCATTCTGGGCGAGGGCGAGAAAGTGGGGGATATTGCGGCCAGCCCCTCACCCGTCGCGGCCAAGGCCGCGCCACCCTCTCCCGCAAGGGGAGAGGGAAGTCCAACCGCTGCTCCTCCCCCCTCTCCCCTTGCGGGAGAGGGGGGCGCACAACGTGCGCCGGGCTCTGGCACCCGCGTCTTCGCCTCGCCGCTCGCCAAGCGTATCGCCAAGCAGAAGGGGATCGACATCGCGGCGCTGCTGGGATCGGGCCCGCATGGCCGCATCATCCTGAAGGACGTCGAGAACGCGAAGCCCGGTGCAGCCCCCGCTGCAGCGCCGAAAGCCGCCGCCGCGCTGGCGACCCAGCCCTCCGACGAGGCCGTGCTCAAGCTGTTCGAGGCCGGCTCCTACGACCTCGTGCCGCATGACGGGATGCGCAAGACGATCGCCCGGCGCCTCACCGAGTCGAAGCAGACGATCCCCCATTTCTATGTCTCGGTGGATGTCACCCTCGACAACCTGCTGGGCTTGCGCGAGCGGCTCAACCTGCAAGCGCCGAAGGACAAGGAGGGCAAGCCCCTCTGGAAGATCTCGGTCAACGACTTCATCATCAAGGCCATGGCCATGGCAATGGTCAAGGTGCCGGATGCCAATGTCTCGTGGACCGACAGCGCCATGGTGAAGCACAAGCATGCCGACATCGGCGTGGCCGTGTCGATCCCCGGCGGCCTCATCACGCCCATCGTGCGCAAGGCCGAGACCAAGGGCCTGGCGCAGATTTCAGCCGAGATGAAGGACTACGCGGCCCGCGCCAAGGGCCGCAAGCTGAAGCCCGAGGAATATACCGGCGGCTCGGCGGCGGTCTCCAACATGGGCATGATGAACGTCAAGAACTTCGCCGCCATCGTCAACCCGCCGCATGGCTCCATCCTCGCCATTGGCACCGGCGAGCGCCGCCCGGTGGTGCGCGGCAATGACATCGTGATCGAGCAGCAGATGACGATTACTCTGTCCACGGATCATCGCTGCATCGACGGCGCGCTCGGGGCGGAGTTCATCGGGGCGATCAAGATCTATCTCGAAGAACCCGGGCTGATGCTGGTGTGAGGAATTCAAGATGAAAAACATTCTCGCATTCGGCGACTCGCTCACGTGGGGTTTCAAGGCTGGCGAGTGGACGCGGCATCTGTTCGATGTCCGCTGGCCGAACGTGCTGGCGAAGGGGCTTGGCGGCAAGGCGCATGTGATCGAGGAGGGGCACAATGGCCGCACCTCGATCTATGACGACGGCACCTGCCTCGACAACCGCAAGGGCTCCGACGCGCTGCCCATGCTGCTGGCCACGCACCAGCCGCTCGACCTGGTCATCATCTTCCTCGGCACCAACGACATCAAGTTCGCCGCCCGCTGCCGTGCCTTCGATGCGCGGATGGGCATGGTGCGGCTGGTCGAGATCACGAGGAGTTTCGGCTACCTCCCCGCCTACAAGGCACCGGACGTGCTGATCGTGGCGCCGCCGCCGCTGTGCGAAACACAAGACGAGTTCTTCAGCAACCTGTGGAACCACGCCATCCCGGAGTCGAAGCTCTTCGCGCATCACTACGCCATCGTGGCGAAGGAAATGGGCGTTCATTTCTTCGATGCGGGGCAGGTGGCCAAGGCCGACCCGACCGACGGCGGGCATCTCGACGCCGCGAACACGGCGGCGATCGGCACGGCACTGGTGCCGGTGGTGAAGGGGATTCTGGGGATCTAGCTTCCTTCTCCCGTCCGCAGGATGGGAGAAGGGAAGAAGGAGAAGAAAACATGGCCGACAACAGTTTCGACATCATCATCATCGGCGGCGGACCGGGCGGCTATGTGGCGGCAATTCGCGCGGCGCAACTGGGCCTGAAGACAGCCGTGGTGGAGCGCGAGCATCTGGGCGGTATCTGCCTCAACTGGGGCTGCATCCCGACGAAAGCGCTTCTGCGTTCGGCCGAGATCTTCCACTACATGAAGCATGCCAAGAACTACGGGCTTTCCGCCGACAACATCAGCTTCGACGCTGCGGCCGTGGTGCAGCGCTCGCGCGGGGTTTCGGGCCGGCTCAACGGCGGCGTCACCATGCTGCTGAAGAAGAACAAAGTCACCGTGATCTGGGGCGAGGCGAAACTGACGAAGCCGAACGAGGTGGTGGTGGCGAAGCCTGCGAAACCCGCCATGCAGCCGCAACACCCCGAACCCAAGGGCGCGGCGGGTGCCGGAACCTATACGGCAAAGCACATCATCGTTGCGACGGGTGCGCGTCCTCGCGTGTTGCCGGGCCTTGAGCCCGACGGCAAGCTGGTGTGGACCTACTTCGAGGCCATGGTGCCGAAGGCCATGCCGAAGTCGCTGCTGGTCGTCGGCTCAGGCGCCATTGGCATCGAGTTCGCGTCCTTCTACAATGCCATGGGCGTGGACGTGACGGTGGTCGAGATCATGGACCAGATCATGCCGGTGGAAGACGCCGAGATATCAAAGATCGCGCAGAAGCAGCTCGAAAAGTTCGGCCTCAAGATCAGGCTGGGCGCCAAGGTGGCGAAGCTGGAGAAGGGTGCCGATAGCGTCACCGCGACAATCGAGGCGGGCGGCAAGTCGGAGACGCTCACCGTCGACCGTGTGATTTCCGCGGTGGGCGTGCAGGGCAACATCGAGGGGCTGGGTCTCGAGGCGCTGGGCGTCAAGACCGAGAAGGGCTGCGTCGTCATCGATGGCTATGGCCGCACCAATGTTCCGGGCGTCTATGCCATCGGCGACGTGGCAGGCCCGCCGATGCTGGCCCACAAGGCCGAGCATGAGGGCGTCATCTGCGTCGAGAAGATCAAGGGGCTCGATGCGCACCCGATGAAGAAGGAACAGATTCCGGGTTGCACCTATTGCCACCCGCAGGTGGCGAGCGTGGGCCTCACCGAAGCAAAGGCGAAGGCCGCAGGCTTCGAGTTGAAGATCGGGCGCTTTCCGTTCCTCGGCAATGGCAAGGCCATCGCGCTTGGTGAAGACCAGGGACTCGTCAAGACCATCTTCGATGCCAAGACGGGCCGTCTGATCGGTGCCCATATGGTGGGCGCGGAAGTGACCGAGCTGATCCAGGGCTTCGTGGTCGCCATGGGGCTGGAGACCACCGAGGAAGAGCTGATGCACACGGTGTTCCCGCATCCCACGCTGTCCGAGATGATGCACGAGAGCGTGCTCGATGCCTATGGCCGCGTCATCCACATGTAGGTTTCGTTAAGGGACGAGGCGCAGTCTGGGCCGGAATGGACCAGACTGCCGCCATCCTCGATGCCTTCGACGTGCTGGACGTGGTGCTTGCCGTGTTCGGCGCAGCGATTTTCAGCTTGTGGTTCGAGCGAGGGAAGAAGTTGGGCGGCCTGCTCTCTGGCGCGCTTGTCGGCGGGCTGGCGAAGCCCGCAATCGCCATGCTTGTCGGCTCAGGTCTGATCTTCGCTGCAAGCGGAGGTGTGCCCGAAATCAGGCAAACCCCGGAACAGCAACAGAAAACCCTCGATTTCTGGACGAAAGGCGCCGTGAAATCTCCTTGATGCACGGGCAGGGCTGGGCCATATCTGGCATCATCCAACTGTGGGGAACGCGACATGAACAACCTGATGGATCTCGGCGGCGGCGTGGGCTGGATCGGCACTTTGCTGATTGGCGGACTGGCCGGATGGATCGCCGAGAAGGTGATGAAGACCGACCAGGGCATCATCATGAACATCATCGTCGGCATCATCGGCTCCTACATCGGTGCCTTTCTGGCGAACGCGTTCAACATTCAGCTCGGTGAATTCTTCAGTGGCTGGTTCTGGGGCAATCTCATCGTCGCGGCGATCGGCGCCATCGTGCTGCTCTTCGTCGTGAAGCTGGTCAGAAGCCGCTAGAGCCCCATGGTCACCATCCTCGACGCCACGACGAAGCCGCGCCACCCCGAGAAGGCGCACAAGCCCGATACGCCGATCCTCAAGAAGCCGGAATGGATCAGGGTGAAAGCGCCGGGATCGCCGGTATTTGCGGAAACGCAGAAGATCGTGCGCGAGAACAAGCTCGTCACGGTCTGCGAGGAGGCTGGCTGCCCCAATATCGGTGAGTGCTGGTCGAAGAAGCACGCGACCTTCATGATCATGGGCGACACCTGCACTAGGGCCTGCGCCTTCTGCAACGTGAAGACGGGCATGCCGGACGCCCTGACGCAGGACGAGCCCGAGAAGGTGGCGGACGCCATCGCCCGCATGGGGCTCGAACACGCCGTCATCACGTCCGTCGACCGCGACGACCTGGCGGACGGAGGTGCCAATCACTTCGCGCGCACCATCCGCGCCATCCGTTCTGCGTCACCGAAGACCACAATCGAAGTGCTGACGCCTGACTTCCTGAAAAAGGAAGGCGCGCTGGACATGGTGGTCGAAGCGAAGCCCGACGTGTTCAACCACAATCTCGAAACCGTGCCCTCGCTCTACCTCAGGATCAGGCCCGGTGCCCGCTACTTCCATTCGTTGCGGCTTCTGCAGCGGGTGAAGGAACTTGATCCGACGCTGTTCACCAAGTCGGGCATCATGGTGGGCCTGGGCGAGACCCGTGAGCAGGTGATGCAGGTGATGGACGACATGCGCTCGGCCGACATCGACTTCATCACCATCGGGCAATATCTCCAACCCACCCGCAAGCACGCCGCCATCGACCGTTTTGTGACGCCCGATGAATTCAAGGGTTATGAAACCATCGCCTATGCCAAGGGCTTCCTCATGGTGGCCTCTTCGCCGCTCACACGCTCGTCGCATCACGCGGGCGAGGATTTCGCAAGGCTGAGGGCGGCACGCAGCAAGCAATCCGGAAACTGACGAATGCCGAAGTTCAATATCTCCCGCAAGGTTCCGTTCAGCGTGGAACAGGTCTTCGCGATCTCCGCCGATGTGGGCCAGTACCGGACCTTCCTGCCGCTGGTGAAGCGATCCGTCGTGCGCAACCACGAGCATCTCCCCGATGGACGCGAGACATTCGAAGCCGATCTCACCGTGCTCTACAAGAAACTCGGCATCGAGGAGACGCTGACGAGCCGCGTCACCGTGGACCGCACGGCCCATACCGTCGTCGCCGTGTCGACAGAGGGGCCGGTGAAGCACCTCAATTCGGAATGGCGCATCCTGCCGGCCGAGCCCGGCCACTGCGAGATCAACCTCACGGTTGACTATCAGTTGAAGAGCCGCACGCTGCAGTTCGTGCTGTCCGGCATGTTCGACATGGTGGTGCGCCGCATGATGAATGCTTTTGAAGACCGGGCATACAAACTTTATGGCGGGTCGAAGGCCGCAAGTTCATAGGCCATCGCGATGGCCTCGACGGCCGTCTCCAGCCTGACCCGGCCCCGCCCGATGTCGCCCAGCCGCAAGGCTCTGTGAATGACCTCGCCGCCGCGCCGC
>NZ_JBGSOZ010000006.1:0-19719 GCF_041738905.1 Aestuariivirga sp. | reverse complement strand
CTCGCGCCGCTCGCGGCGAGAACGGCGGCGGTCTTCGGGGGCGGGCTGTTGCACGGTTTCGCCGACCACTGCTGTCTGGTCCGTCAAGGGTAGCGGTTCCGCTGCCTCGACGGCTTTCAACTTCTTGCGCTCCTCGACGAGCTGGCGGCGGCGTTCGCGGCGCTCTGCGCGGGTTTCAGGATCGTCACCTTCGCCTGTGAGACGGGCGTCATCGGCGTCGCCGTCGCCACCACGGCGATTGCGGCGCTTGCGGTTTTCCTTCGGTTCATCCTCGCCATAGAAAGCGGCGGCCTCGTTGATGTCGTCGAAGTAGGTCAACTCTCCGTTCTGGATCACGATACCCGCCTGGCACAGTTCCAGAAGTTCGCCGGTGCTGTGGGACGTCATGAGGAATTTCGAGGTCGTGAGACGCTCCTGCACAAGCGCCTTGGCGATCTTGCGGAAATCACGGTCGCCGCCGGCGGAGATTTCGTCGAACAGATAGTAGTCGAAATGCATCGACATGTTGATGGCGAAGGAGACGCGCTGCCGCATGCCGGCAGAATAGGTGGAGACCGGCATGTCGAAATAGTCCCCGATATCGGCAAGTTCGCGGACATACTCCGTCATGTCGTTGATCTCGTCGCGGCTCATGCCATAGATGCGGCCGGCAAAGCGCGCGTTCTCGGTACCGTTCAGCGAGCCCTGGAGACCGGGCGTGAGGCCCATCGGCGGCGATATCTTGCCGCTGCGAAGGATCGTTCCGGAACTCGGGATGTCGGCCCCGGCTACGAGCCTGAGGAATGTCGACTTGCCCGCGCCGTTCGGGCCGATGATGCCGACGCTCTTGTCGAGCGGCAGATCGAGGGTCACGTCGCTGAAGACATAGTGCCGGCCGAAATCCGTCATGTAGTACTTGCTGACGCCGATGAGTCTGATCACTGTTCAAGCATCCTGTGCCGGTTGGCATAGTAGCTGATGAATCCCATGAACAGGCATGAGGCGGCGAAAATCCCGAAATACTCGAACGACGCAGCGGGGAACGGCTTGATGCCGATGGTATAGAAGCGCAGCAGTTCCATGGCATGTGCCAGCGGATTGTAGGCCAGGACAATCTGGGCCTCTGCCGGCAATTCGGAGGCCGGGTGCATGACGGCGGACACAAACATCAACCCCCGGGAAAATGCGCTGATGGCTTTCGACAGGAGCGGGAACAGGATGCCGTAGACGCCCATGAACAGGCTGAGGCCAAGGCCCGCGCCGACCAGTGTCATGAAGATGCCCATGGCCTGAATGAAATGGGAAATGTCGATTGCGAGATCGAGAAACCACCAGATCAGGAACAGGAGCAGCCCGCCGCCGAGAATGGTCAGCACGACCTCGATGAGAAAGCGCGCTAGCACCGCATCGAAAGGCTTCACATTCGGAAAGGCGAAAAACGCACGGTTTGTCCTGATGGTTCGCGGAATTGTGGCCAACGACCTTCTGATGACCGCGAAGGGCGTCATGCTGACCGCAAGGAACAGGATGACATGAACGCCCTGGATCTCCTGACGCTTCAGCAGATACCAGAACAAGGCAACCGCGGCCACGGTGATCGCGGGTTCGAGCATCACGCCCACGAGCGAGAGCAGGCCGAAGCCATCCTGTCCTGAGCGTGACTTCAATTCGCGGAAGATGAGCGCGAAGATCACATTGCCCTGGCGCCTTGAACCTTCGCGGACCTCATAGATGAAGCGCGCCAGTCCGCGCGTGGGAACCTGTTCGCTAAGGGACATCGGCCGGACCTTTCATCGCTCGCCAGAGCCGCCTCGCCATGATCACGCCCCTGCCCGCAGCCGTTCCGAGCGGCGCCCAGCCGCCACGCCCCGATGTGCGGGCCGACGCGATGCGGTCGAGGACCACTTCGGGAGGACAGGCGAGACCGCTGACCGGATCCCAATAGCGCGGATACTGAACAAGGGCGACAGCCGTGAGTTCGTCAAGAGTCCTGTTGCGTCCGCGGCGCGGCGCTTCGGCGTGGTCCCGCGTGAGGCCCCAGCCCGCATAGAACGGGCGGCCGTGAACCGTGACACGGATGCCGCGGAGCAGGGCCTCGAACCCCGCAAGCGAGGAGTAGGTTTCAACAGACGTTGCAAGTGGGAGGAGATATTCCAGAGATTCATGGCGGGCGACAAGATCCGCAAGTGACGATTGATGCTGGCTGTCCAGCGCCCCCGCCCGTCCCAGATGCTCAACATCCGGGTGTGGCTTAAATATGACAAATGCCCCGGGATGCGCCGCCCGCACCCGTTCAAGAAGAACGCCGTTGATGTTGGATGCGCCGGCAAACCCCGGCGGGCGGCCGATGAGGACAGCCCAGTCGTCGGCGACCTGGCCCGGCACCAGCACCACAGGCCGGTCCGCCGGCACCTGAACGGGCGGGCTGCCATGGCGTGCCACGTTGTATTTGGTGATGCGATCCGCAACGATCCTGTTCCGCAATGCGCGGGCCCTGTCCAGGGTCTCCGCTGACAGCTCCGCGTCCGACAGCATGGCCTCGATGTCCGAGGGGCGTGTCGCATCGTAGTAGAGGCCTGTCGTGTCGAACACAAGCGAGAGCGGCTGGGTAAAGGCAGCTCCCAACCCGACCGAACGCAGGAAGCCGTCTTCGATGGCGATGCAGGAGAAACCCTCCCGCCGGAGCGGCTCGCGCAGCTTCACGGCCTCGATGCCCCAGGCGGCGATGACAGCACCCTGTGCCCGGGCCTGGCGTTTGGCCGAGGCGAGGCTGCGCGTAAAGCGGGGCGGGCCGCAGGGACCGTCGAGCATCGCCGCCACGGCCTTCTGCTTCCAGCGCGCGATGCGGTAGCCGATGATGGGCCTGCCGTTCGAGAGATAGGATTGGCGGAGGAAGGCCAGTTGCTCGATTGCGGTTTCCGGTTGAACGGGCACGCGGCGCCAGCAATCGAAGTAGCGGCAATATCTCAGATAGACCGCTGCGGCGAGCTCCTCGCGGCTTCTCCTCCGGGTACGCCGCGAACAGGGGAGCCGATCGGCGGTGAGGCCCCAGCCGGCATAGAACGGAATTCCAAAGCAGGTGACGTCGCAGCCTGCGAGCAAGGCCTCGAAGCCGAACTGGCTGGACACCGTATAGACGCGCGGGCGGAGATCGAAGAGGCACCAGGGAGAGACCGGATCACTCAGGACCGGCACGCCCATCCGGTGCGCGGCCTGCATGAGATATCCCTGTTTGGTGCCCGCCACCGTCTCGGGATGAAGCCGGGCCACGACACGGGCACCCGGGTTTTCCGCAATCGCCGCCAGCAACATGCGATCGAAGGTCGAAGCATCGGCGAGCGCGCCCGAGACCGAGGCATCGCCCAGTGTCTGGTCGACCACCAGGACGATCGGCTGGCCCGGCTCGGCATCCAGGCCCGAAAGGTTCTCGGTGCCGTTGTTGTACTTGGACAGGCGATGACGCGCGATCAAGGCGAGGAGGCCTTGTGCGCGGGACAGCTCCTCATCACTGAAATCGGCGGTCTCAAGCAGCGTTTCGAGATCGCTTGGTCCGGTTGCATCGTAATAAATTCCGCTCCGGTCCATCACCATGGATGCAGGTGGCTGCCGGGACCCGGGCCTCAGAGACCGCAGAAAGCCATCCTCGAAGGCAATATAGGGAAGGCCTGCCCGGCGGGCGGCCGCCCGCGCCCTGTTTGCCGTGGGCTTGTGGCCCCAGCCGGCAACCGCCTCGGCTCGCCTGGTGCCGCGCACGCAGAACGCTGGTTCCAGTCCCGACAGCATCCCGATTTCCGCCGTCATGCCGGTCATGCCCCACGAGAAATAGGCGATGCGGCCCGTCATCCTGAAGCGGCGGGGAAGCGGAGCCGCACCGGTGTCACGAGGCGTGTTTCGCCTCCGTGGCAGGCCTAGCCACGGTTTCGAAGGCCTTCACATCGGGCGTGCCCTCGGCCAGAGCCTTCACCAGCGCGGGCATCAGGATTCTGCGGGCTTCCTCGGTATAGAAACCGCCGTTGAACTGGCAGGTCTGGCGCATCAGGCTGACCAGCTTGTCATAATCCGCCCGGTTCTTGCAGGGCCGCATCCTGAAGAAATCAGCGAGGCGCATGCGCGAGACGATCTGCGGATGATTGAACACGGCCTTGCCGAGGACAAGGGTGGGAATGCCGCGCAACAGCGCCTGATGGCAGGCGGTGGAATTGATGGCAGTGGCCGAGATCGAGCGTTCCAGCAAGGGAACCAGCTTGCCGGTCTCGACGAAGAAGACGCGGCCTTCGAGGCCATGGCGTTCGGTTTCTTCCCGGATCACGCGGTTCAGATTGATAACGCCGCTGTCGAGCGGATGATTCTTGAAGACCAGAAGCGAGTCCTGTGCGCCGCTCGCCGCGAACTCGGCAATGCAGTGTTCGACGAAATGGCGCGTCGAGCGGAAGCCCGAATGCACCTTGAGCTGCGAATCGCCATTGAGCTGGAGAAGCACGAGGTGGACCGGCTTGTGCAGGCTCCCGATGGCCTTCAGGGCGCGCTCGGTGCGGCTGCGCCGGAACGGCCAGGTCAGCAGGCGCTGCAGCCAGAGTGTCGCCTCGCCAACGATATCGAGTTCACGGTGCGTCTCGTAGCGCGGAAAGACTGGCACAAGCATGAAGGTCCAGAAGTAATAGCTGAAACCCGCCAGACAGTAGCGCAGGTTGCTGGCATGGAGCTTCTGCTCCGCCGTCGCAACCGGTTGCTGCGGCACAAGATCGAGATCGACGGAGGTCAAAGCCGAGAAGCCGTTCACGCCATCCGGCTCGCAGGTCACCCAGTTGGGACGGAGGTATCCTTCCTCGAGGACGTGGACTCTGATGCCCAGAGGCTTCAGGGCCTGGATCGCAGCCCGGTGATAGGGCCTGCAATCACCGTAGCAGATCACGTCGGTCACGGATTCGGCGCGTGCCAGGTTCGTCACCCAGGACGGCCAGTCGGCCAGAGAGCGCGTGTAGGCAAACGAGCGCTGCCGCAGGGCCCCCAGGAAATCGCCGCCATTGATGGCGACCCGGGTGCAGCGGTGTCCACTGGCCTTGAGGGACTTGTAAAGGGCGCGGCCGAATTGTCCGCAAGGCATCTGGAGCAGCAGGAAATGCCTTTTTTCAAAGGTTTCCCCTGCACGGGACCGATGCGCCTCAAAATTCATCAATGTCTCCGTACTCGCCTCGCGGCCAGCCCCACCGAGCGGACTCATACCCTTCCGGAAGCTTCATTGCAAGCGCACTACGCAGGTGCAGCATAACCGGCGATCCGGTTGAAAGGCCGGACGCGCACCGTTAGGCTATCGGCGAAGCCGGTTGGCGGCACGGGGACGCAACATGATCGATCTACTGTTGAAGGGCGCAACGCTTCCCGACGGCCGTCAGGGCATGGACATCGCCTGCTCCGGCGGGCGAATAGCCGAGGTGGCGTCCGGAATTACGGGCGAGGCCGCCCAAGTCGTCGAGGCCAAGGGCTATCTCGTGTCGCCCCCCTTCATCGACGCCCATTTTCACATGGACGCCACGCTGTCGCTGGGGATGCCACGGCTGAACAATTCAGGCACGCTGCTCGAAGGCATTGCGGTGTGGGGTGAACTGAAGCCGCTCCTCACCCACGAGGCGGTGATCGAGCGCGCGCTCCGCTATTGCGACCTTGCGGTCTCGCAGGGGCTGCTCGCCATACGCACCCATGTCGACGTGTGCGACGACAGGCTGCTCTGCGTCGAGGCGCTGCTCGAGGTGCGCAAGACGGTCGCGCCCTATATAGACCTGCAGATCGTGGCCTTCCCGCAGGACGGGTTCTACCGCTCGCCCACCGCGCGGGCGAACCTGCTCCGCGCGCTTGACATGGGCGTCGACGTGGTGGGCGGCATCCCGCATGGCGAACGCACCATGGCGGATGGCGCGGCGAGCCTGAAGGAACTCTGCGAGATCGCCGCGGCGCGGGGCCTGCTCGTCGACATCCATTGCGACGAGTCGGATGACCCGTGGTCGCGGCATGTCGAGGCCCTCGCGTATGAAACGCAACGGCTGGGGCTGCAGGGCCGCGTCGTCGGCTCGCATCTCACCTCGATGCACTCGATGGACAACTACTATGCCTCGAAGTTGATCGGGCTGATCGCGGAATCGGGCATGCATGCAACGCCCAACCCCCTCATCAACATCACGCTGCAGGGCCGCCACGACACCTACCCCAAGCGCCGCGGCATGACGCGCGTGCCGGAGTTGCGGTCGGCGGGCGTCAACGTGTCCTTCGGCCATGATTGCGTGATGGACCCGTGGTACCCGCTGGGGCAGGGCGACATGCTGGAAGCCGCCTCGATGGGGCTTCACGTGGGGTTGATGACCAGCCCCGAGGCGATGCGCTGGGCCTTCGACGCCGTGACGGTGAACCCGGCCCGGGCCCTTCATCTTGAGGGTTACGGGCTGGAGAAGGGCTGCAACGCCGACTTCGTGCTGCTGCAGGCGAAGAACCCGGTCGAGGCCATCCGCCTGAAGGCCAACCGGCTGAAGGTGGTGCGGCGCGGCGAGGTGATCGCCGAGACCCCGGAGCGGGTTGCGGCGCTGCGGCTTCCGGGCCGTCCGGAGGCCGTCAATGGCGCCGACTACGCGCCCGCCGCAACCTCGCAGAAGACGCGCCCATGACGGTTCTGGCGGGCACCCGACGGGGACTTCAATCCTCGTCCTCGATAGGATCGCCGAGGAAAGCCGACCGCCACCTGTTGCGCATGACGATGTTCGACGGCGCGCCCGTGAAGTAGCGGTTGAGCATGCTTTCGTAGAAGGCGGCGAAACGGACCTGATAGTCCTTCAGGCGCTCCTTGGGCAGGGTCGCCGGAGCGCGTTCAAGTTCCACCATGAACCTTCCATGCTGCTGGGCGATGTTGAGCCAGACGACGTCGACCTTGCTTTCATGGGCGAGGAAGGCGCCGCCCGTCGCCATCGAGGCGTCGCAGCCGATGACCTGTATCGGTGCGCGGATGTCGCCCACCGGTCCATCGGCGGCGAGGATGACGGAGGTTCCGGACGTCAGGGCCCTGAGGCAGCTGAACAAGGCCGTGCGGCCGTCGTCCTTCGCCCAGACATAGGGCGGCTTGTCGAGCTGCCGGCGAAACGGAATGGAGTTCTTCAGATAGGTCCTGAAGAGATGGTTGCGTGCCGCGGTGAAGCCGGCGTGAGCGATGACGTAGAGCCTTGCCCTGCCGTCCTCCGTGAGGCGCGCCATCATTTCTTCCGTAGATGGATGAAATAGCTCCGCCATGTCGTGTGCCGGGAATGCCTCGTCATCGGTCAGGGCTTCGAGGGCCGCGGCGAAACGGAAGCCTTCCATCCAGTCCGCAATCGTCAGGTCCTGGTGCCGGCAGTATGGGAAGAGCCTGTCGACGAGCCGGTACTCGATGTGCATGGCGCTGGCCTTCCTCTGCACCCGGTCCATGAACGGGGCCGGCGCTACCGCAATGCTCTCCGGTTCCGGGGGTGCGGCCGCTTCGGGTCTTGCCGCAATTCGCAGGGCGTCAAGAAATCCTTCGCGCCTGGCAAAGTCCTCGACCTGCGCGGCCGGCTTGCCGGTCAGCATCTCCTGGTCCGCGGCTTCGAGAAGGAGTTCCTTCAACAGTGGCACCTGGCCGTGCTCGCGGACCAGTTCCTCCACCGCAGCGAAGTGGCGTCCCATATATGCCGGGCTGGTGCAGACCCTGGTCAGGACTTGCCGCATCATCTCAGGTTCACCGGCGGCAAGGGTCAGACTCAGCCGTCGAGTCAAGGGATGGAGATCGTCGCGGAATGGCGCGGCGTGTGTCGTCGATTCTTTCACCAGCGGCCTCCTCATCAATGAGAATGATGCTTGCTGGGCAGAGAGGGCAAGATGTTTCTACCCTTGCTTGCGGGATTTTATTTGATTTCCCCGGAATATCAAGAAATCAGCCGTCAAGATGGACGCGGCGACGCATTGGCCTTCATCTGGACGCTTGCGGTTTTTCAGGTATGGTCTCGTGATGGGGACGGCAAGTGCCGAACACGCTGCCGGCCCGCCAGAGCTGATTCATGCAATGCGCATGGCGTGATGTTGTGAGTGAATAATTTCCGCGGGGTGAGAAACCTATCGTTTCGTTCATGGAGTCAGGCGCCAGGCCGATCACATCTTCAGCAGGCCGGGCATCCGCGGAACCCCGCACCAGCCAAGGATCAAAGTTATTCTTGCATGTTCCCGATGAGCAGGGGATATGGCCGAGATTCCGGAAAGGTACCGATTGAATGCCCAACCCATATAGTGACTTGCCTCAAAGAAATTTCTGGCGAACCGCCGTGAGTGACAAGACGGTGTTCAGCCTGGACAAGCTCTACATCAAGAAGTTTCCCATCGAGCCTTCACACAGGATCGGGTCCGCTGGAAGCTGTTTCGCCCAGCATGTGAGCGCCAACCTGAAAAAGCGCGGATACCATGTTGTCGACGTGGAGCCGGCACCCGACTTCATGTCCCGTGAGGAGGCGCGGGAACATGGCTATGGCATCTATTCGGCGAGATATGGGAATATATACAGTGTCCGCCAACTCCTTCAGCTGATCAACGATGCAAAGAGCGGCACCATCCGTGACGATGATTTCATCGAACACAAGGGACGGTTCATCGATCTGCTGAGGCCGAATACACAGCCCGGCGGATATGACAGCCTGGAGGAGGCAAGGTTCAGCAGGGCAGAGCACCTGGAGAAGGTCAAGGAACTGTTTTCCGGCATTGACCTCTTCGTGTTCACGCTGGGATTGACCGAGGCATGGGTCAATTCGCACACCGGCACGGTCTACCCTGTTTGCCCGGATACCCTGACCGACACCACAAGCGGCAAGTACCGGTTTCACAACTTCGACTATTCCGAGATACTGGATGACCTGAAGGCTGTGAGGGAAACGCTGAAGGCCTTCACGCCCGACCTGCGTTTCGTGTTCACCGTGTCGCCCGTGCCGCTGACGGCCACAGCGTCGAATCATCATGTCCTCGTTTCGACGACCTACTCGAAATCGGTCCTGCGGGCGGTCTGCGGAGCCATGGAAGGCGGGTTTGATGACGTCGACTATTTTCCCAGCTACGAAGTCATCACCTCGTCCTTGTCACGGGGGATCTTCTATGAATCGAATCTCAGGAACGTGAACCAGGTGGGCGTGAATACCGCGATGGCGATCTTCTTTTCGGAACATGCCAGCGAAGCCGGAACTCAAGACCCAAGGCAAGGACGTGGTGACGGAGCCGCATCGGAAGACGCAAATGACGACGTCGTGTGTGAGGAAATTCTCTTGGACGCATTCTCCCGATGACAAAGCTGTGCATCATTGGAAATTCACATGTCGCAGCCATGCGGCTCGCCATGCAAGACGCCTTGAGCGCATACCCCTCCCTGGATGTCGAAGTGTATGGCGCTCACGCGAACAATCTGGTCACCGCCCAGGTCAATGAGAGCCAGGAACTGACGTTTGACAAGCCGCTCTGGGTTTTTGCAGCAGGAGAAGACGCCAGAAGAGCCCGCTCAATTCCACTGCGGGGGTTTGACGGCTACGTCATTTTCGGTTGTGATTTCGGCCCGAGCTGCATTTTCCAGACCTACAAGCGTTACTATTTTTCGGGCCTGAAGGGAAAGCGCCGGCAAGCCATTACCCGCCAGCAATTCATGCAGGCGGCAAGCAAGCTTGCTGCGGATTCGGCCGCGCTGATCCTGGCAAGGTTCATTCGCGAAGCTGGCGGCAATGTCCTGCTCGTGCCGACGCCGCTTCCTGCGGAAAAGGGGCTTCACGACACCGAAAAGGCAAAGATGGAGCCTTTCCGCGCGGCACAGGAGGCAGGAGACGGCGGCACCCTCATGCAATTGTATGACGAACTCTGCTCACAACAGGAGCAGAGCGGTTTCAAGGTCATCCAGCAGCCGCAGGAAACCAAGGCATCCGACATCACGTCGCTCCAGGTCTATTCGGACAATTCCTCGCGGCTCCGGCCGGGAGAGGACGAAATCCATCCCGCGAATGATTATTTCCACATGAATTCACTCTACGGGTCACTCATCTGGAAACAGATTGCCAGTCTTGTGTCTTCCAGCCCATCGCGCTGACGGGGAGCGGGCTGCCGACCATTCTAATTTGAGTTGAAGTTGCTTCTCCCGATTCAGGAGGCCGACAGCCTGTCTGTGTAGTTTCCCGGCAAATTGATCTTGCGGAGGAACGATGGCGGAGGCAACGGCGCGCGAGCAGCTCATTCTCGAACTGATGAACCGGGCCCGCATGGACCCCGCAGGCGAGGCCACCCGCTTCGGCATCAGCCTCAACAAGGATCTCGCGGCAGGCACCATTTCCAACGCACCGAAGCAGGTGCTGGCGATGAATACCGAGTTGAACGGCGCGGCTGACGCGCACAGCAGCTGGATGCTGTCGGCCGACAGGTTCTCACACACGGGACTTGACGGTTCCGACCCTGGAGCGCGCATGAGGGATGCGGGCTATGTCTTCGCGGGCAGCTGGTCGTGGGGCGAGAACATCGCATGGTCCGGCACGACGGGAACCCTCAACGCGAACGCCGCAGCCATGCAGCATCACCAGAACCTGTTTCTCAGCGCCGGCCATCGCACGAACATTCTCAACGGCTACTTCCGCGAAGCGGGCGTCGGCAGCCTCGATGGCAAGTTCACCTCGGGCAGCAACACCTACAACGCGCTGATGACCACCCAGAACTTCGCCACATCCGGCAATGACCGCTTCGTCACCGGTGTTGCCTATGACGATTCCGACAACAACGATTTCTATTCGATCGGCGAAGCGCGCGGCGGTGTCGCGGTCGACATCATTGCGGATGGTGCCGTCGCTGCGTCGGCGGTTTCGGGAACGGCGGGCGGCTATGCGGCGGCCTTCACGAGCAGCGCCAAGGCGCCGATCGCCGTCGATGTCAGGTTCAGGGGTGGCGGGCTTGACGCGCCCGTGGGTGCGTCCGTCACGCTCGAAGGCTCCAATGTCAAGCTGGACCTGGCCGATGGCCACACCATCCTGAGCAACGTGACAGCGGCGCTGATCTATCGGGCGATCGGCCTGCAACTCATCGGCATCGGGGATGTGGACGGAACCGGCAATGGCTTCGGCAACGTGCTCGGTGGCAATGCCGGCGGCAACCGGCTGGCGGGGCTCGCCGGGAGCGACAGCCTCTCCGGTTTCGGCGGCGTCGACATCCTGCTGGGCGGTGGCGGCAATGACCGGATCGCAGGCGGCCTGGGCGGTGACCGCCTCACCGGCAATGCCGGTAGCGACGTCTTTGTCTTCGCATCGGCTTCCGACATCACCGGCGACCTGATCACCGACTTCGCACCCGGCATCGACCGGATCGATCTTTCGGGCATCGATGCCGTGGCGGGGGGCCGCGACACGGCCTTCGCGTTCGGCGGTGCCGGTTTCGCCGGAGCCGGCAGCCTGCGTGTGATGGAGAGCGGACAGCGGACCCTCGTCCAGGGGGATTTCGATGGCAACGGCATCGCCGACTTCACGCTGGCCCTCGCGGGCATCAAGACGCTGACCGCAGACGACTTCATCCTCTGACGGCGGGTCCCGGCTTCAGCCCCTCGACGAGCAGGGTGACGAGGGTCCGTTCCGCATCGGCCATGAGGCTCGCGGGCGTGCCAACGACCGCGCTCACCTGCGCGTCGAAGTCCGCGTAGTGCTGCGTCGTGGCCCAGATCGCGAAGACCAGGTGGTGCGGATCGACCGGGTTCAGCCGGCCTGCAGCGATCCAGCCCGCGATGATCGAGGCCTTCTCGTCCACCAGTTCCTTGAGCGGGCCCTTCAGGAAGGCCCCGATGGCGGGGGCGCCATGGAGGATTTCGTTGGCGAAGAGACGCGAGGCCTTCGGGTTGTCGCGCGACATGCGGATCTTGGCGCGGATGTAGCGCGAGACCTCCTCGATGGGATCGCCTGCGGGATCGAGTTCGCGGAGCGGTTCAAGCCAGTCGTGAAGCGTATGCTCCAGCACCGCCACGTAGATATCTTCCTTGCGGCGGAAGTAGTAGAGCAGGTTGGGCTTGGAGAGGCCACAGCTCTTGGCGATCTGGTCGACCGTCGAGCCGCGGAAGCCATAGGTGGAAAAGATCTCCAGCGCCGCCTTGAGGATCAGTTCCTCGTTCAGGGCCTGGATTCGCGTCTTGCGCGGGGCGGTGCCGGAGGGTGTCATGGATGCAATCTCTTAATTCTTGATCAGATGGTCAAGAGCGGTTAGCGTCTGCGCAAACAAGAAGACATCAGGGGAGGATCGAGTTGGCGGCGCCAGTCATTTCGGCACGCGAGCTGAGCCTTGTGTTCCAGACGGCCGACGCGCCGGTCCATGCGCTCTCGAAGGTGAACCTCGAGGTGGCGGACGGCGATTTCGTGTCCTTTATCGGGCCTTCGGGCTGCGGCAAGACCACCCTTCTGCGGGTGATTGCGGATCTCGAACAGGCCACATCCGGCAGCATTTCCGTCAATGGCATGACGCCAGCCGAGGCGCGGCATAATCGTGCCTATGGCTATGTCTTCCAGGCGCCCGCTCTTCTTCCGTGGCGCACTGTCGAACAGAACGTCGGGCTGCCGCTCGAAATCATGGGGCTCGACAGGCCGGCCGAGCGCATCGCGCGCAATCTCGAACTGGTCAACCTGAAGGGCTTCGAGAAGAAGTTTCCGTGGCAGCTCTCGGGCGGCATGCAGCAGCGTGTCTCGATTGCCCGGGCACTGGCCTTCGACCCGAAGCTGCTGCTGATGGACGAGCCCTTCGGCGCGCTCGACGAGATCGTGCGCGACAAGCTGAACCAGCAATTGCTGGAACTGTGGGACCGCACGAAAAAGACCGTTGTCTTCGTCACCCACTCCATTCCCGAGGCCGTGTTCCTGTCGTCCAAGATCGTGGTGATGAGCCCGAGGCCCGGCCGCATCATCGACGTGATCGAGACGAACTTCCCGAGGGCGCGTTCGCTCGACATCCGCGAAACACCGGAGTTCCTGGCGGTGGCGCATCGGGTGCGGGAGGGGCTCAAGGCGGGGCATTCCTATGAGGACTAGAGGGAAGAGCCCTCATCCGCCTGTCGGCACCTTCTCCCATGGCGTTGCCACGAGAGAAGGCCCATCGGCGCTTGCGCCTTGGCCCGTGCTGTCAGGCATAGGAGAAGGTGGCCAAAGGCCGGATGAGGGCTCTTCCCATGGCTGAGGCTGTTGCAGCTCTGCCGAAGCCTTCAACTGCCGCCGATGGTCATTTCGTCCCTGTGCTGACGATCTGCATCGTTATCCTGATTGCATGGTACATCGCGGCGATCCCGATGAACTGGGTGGTCACGTCGCCCAAGATCGAGGCGGCGGGCGGCGGATGGCGCAATGTGCTGGCGTTCTCGTGGAACGAGACGCGGCCCGTGATCCCCGCGCCCCACCAGATTGTCATCGAACTCTGGAACAGCGTCTTCATGGTCAAGCCATGGATGCCGAAGTCACTTGTCTATCACGGCTGGGTGACGCTCTCCTCGACGCTTGTCGGCTTCGTGCTCGGCTCCCTGCTGGGCATCGGGCTTGCCATCGCCATCGTGCATTCGACGATCCTGTCGAAGAGCCTGATGCCGTGGATCATCGCGTCCCAGGCGATCCCCATTCTTGCCATTGCCCCCATGGTCATCGTGGTGCTGGGTTCGCTCGGCTTCACCGGCCTTGTGCCAAAGTCGATGATCTCGATGTATCTGTGTTTCTTCCCCGTCACCATCGGCATGGTGAAGGGCCTGACATCGCCCGATCCGATGCAGCTTGACCTGATGCGGACCTATAATTCCTCGACAAACCAGGTGCTGTGGAAGCTGCGCTTTCCGTCCTCGGTGCCGTTCCTGTTCACGTCCCTGAAGGTGGCGGTGGCGATTGCCTTGACCGGCGCCATCGTGGGCGAGTTGCCGACGGGGGCTGTCGCCGGCATCGGCGCGCGGCTGCTGCAGGGCTCGTATTACGGGCAGACCGTGCAGATCTGGGCGGCGCTGTTCATGGGGTCCTTCATCGCGGCGGGGCTTGTGTGGCTCACAGGGATTGCCGAGCGCATCACGCTGAAGCGCATGGGGGCCCGGCCGTGAAGAAGTGGCAGGCCTCGGACATTCTCTATCCCGCGCTCTTCGGCATCGCTATCCTCATTTTCTGGCAGGCGGTGGTGAGGGGGTTCAACGTGCCCGCCGTGCTGCTGCCGGCGCCTTCCGATATCTGGGCGAAGTTCATCACTTCCATCCCCACACTCTGGGTCGATTTCGTGCAGACGGTGCTGCGCGCGGTCATTCCGGGCTGGATCATCGGATCGCTCTCGGGCTTCCTCGTCGCCATCCTGTGCGACCGCATTCCCTTCCTCCGGCGCGGGCTTCTGCCGCTCGGCAACCTGGTGGCGGCACTTCCAATCGTCGGCGTGGCCCCCATCCTCGTCATGTGGTTCGGCTTCAACTGGGAGTCGAAGGCGGCGATGGTCGTCGTGATGACCTTCTTCCCCATGCTGGTGAACGCGGTTGCGGGCCTCCAGGCCTCGGGCCATCTCGAGCGCGACCTGATGCGGAGCTACGGGTCGTCGTGGTGGCAGACGCTGGTGAAGCTGAGGCTTCCCGCCGCCATGCCCTTCATCTTCAACGCCCTCAAGATCAACTCCACCCTTGCCATGATCGGCGCCATCGTTGCCGAATTCTTCGGCACGCCCATCGTCGGCATGGGCTTTCGCATTTCCACGGAAGTTGGCAGACTGGGGCTCGACATGGTCTGGGCCGAGATCGCGGTGGCTGCCATCACGGGTTCGGCTTTCTATGGTCTCCTGGTGTTTCTCGAACGCCGGGTGACCTTCTGGCATCCGTCCTACGCCAAGTAGGGTGGCACTTTCGGCAAATGAAAAAGAGGAGACAGGGAAGATGAAGACATTTCTGATGGCCGCAGCAGCAGCGGGCGCTCTGCTGATGAGCGGCTCGGCGGCGATGGCCGAAGCGGTCAAGCTGCAGCTCAAGTGGGTGACGCAGGCACAGTTCGCCGGCTATTACGTCGCCGCTGCCAAGGGCTTCTACACGGACGCGGGCCTCGACGTCACGATCATGCCGGGCGGTCCCGACATCAACCCGCAGCAGGTGCTGGCGGGCGGCGGTGCCGACGTTGTCGTCGACTGGATGCCGTCGGCTCTCGCCACCCGCGAGAAGGGTTCGGCCGTCGTCAACATCGCGCAGCCTTTCGCCAAGTCGGGCATGATGCTCACCTGCCGCAAGGAAACCGGCATCACCAAGCCGGAAGACTTCAAGGGCAAGACGCTGGGCGTCTGGTTCTACGGCAACGAATATCCGTTCCTGTCGTGGATGAGCACGCTCGGCATTCCGACGACGGGCGGCGCTGACGGAGTCAACGTCATCAAGCAGGGCTTCAACGTCGATCCGCTGATCCAGAAGCAGGCCGACTGCATCTCGACCATGACCTACAACGAGTACTGGCAGGTGATCGACGCCGGCATCAAGGCTGAGGACCTGGTCGTCTTCAAGTATCAGGACCAGGGCGTGGCGACGCTGGAAGACGGCCTCTATGTCGCGGAAGACAAGCTGAAGGACCCGGCCTTCGTCGACACCATGGCGAAGTTCGTCAAGGCCTCGATGAAGGGCTGGGACTATGCCCGCGCCAACAACGACGAGGCGGCCCAGATCGTCCTCGACAATGACGCGACGGGTGCCCAGACCATCGAGCACCAGAAGCGCATGATGAGCGAGATCTCGAAGCTCACCGAAGGCTCCGACGGCACGCTCGACGTGGCCGCCGCCGAGAAGACGGTGGAGACGCTGATGAAGGGCGGTTCGGACCCGGTCATCACCAAGAAGCCGGAAGGCGCGTGGTCGAGCGTCGTCACGGATAAAGCGAAGAGCATGTAAGCAAGCGGGAACACCCTTGATGGCGCAGGCTGCGTGTCAAGGGTGTTCCACCTTTCCTCGGGAGGCTTCTAGAAGACCTTCTGCTACGTCTTCGACAGGGTGAAGCCGTGGCCCCTGCGTTTTAGGCAGGTGATGCAATCGCACTTCGGGCTTTCTGCCATAATCGAATCAGGCGCAAGAAATGTTGCCGGAGGGTGTCTTGAAACGGGCCTCTTCGGCGAGCGCAGATGCAGCAAAGCGCAGCGAGCGCGATTGCCGCTATTGCCGGGGTTTGGGGCACCATCTGAGCTGAGCCAGGCGAAGGCGTGGTCCGCGAACCCGATGCCCCGGTCAAAGTGGCGAACGCCATCTGGAAGGGCCTGACGAAGCCGAAGCCGGTGCAGAGGCTGGGTGTGACGCCTTGAGTTCAAAGGCGGTGACCGTGTTGGTAACTGGATCACCGGGTCAAGCCCGGCCATGGAGCGCGGGAGGGATTGGCAGGCAGGCATGTTCCGTGACAGAGTTGCGCTAACACGGAGGCATAGTCATGGACCGCATCAACACCAAGGACATCAAGGCCTGGAACGCCGAGTACATGTTCCATCCCTTCGCCGACCCCAATGCGATCGCGAAGGACAAGCCGCTGATCATCGAGGAGGGGCGGGGGGCACTCGTTTTCGACATCGACGGCAAGGAATATATCGACGGTCAGGGCGGCTTGTGGAACGTCAATGCGGGGCATGGGCGCAAGGAAATCATCGAGGCGATTACGGCGCAGCTGAACAAGCTGCAGTATTACTCGCTGTTCGGCGGCACCACGCATGGGCCGGCCATCGAACTCTCGAAGCTGCTCGTTGACCTCACCGCGCAGGAGGGGATGACGCAGGCCTTCTTCTCGACCGGCGGATCGGAAGCCGTCGAGTCGGCGATGAAGCTGGCGCGGCAATACTGGAAGCTGGCGGGGAAGCCCGAACGCACCAAGTTCATTTCGCTGCATCGCGCCTATCACGGCGTGGCCTTCGGTGGCCTGTCAGCCAATGGCACTCCCGCCTTCCGGCAGGCGTTCGAGCCGCTGATGCCGGGGTTCTTCCGCACCGAGACGCCCTATGTCTATCGCAACCCCTTTACCGATGACCCGGCTGAACTGGCACATATCTGCGCCACGCTGCTCGACCGGCTGATCGAGGACCAGAGCCCCAATACGGTCGCCGCCTTCATCGCGGAGCCGATCCAGGGCGCGGGCGGGCTGATCGTGCCGCCAGCCGAATTCTGGCCGCTGGTCCGCAAGGTCTGTGACAAGCACGGCATCCTCCTGATTGCTGACGAGGTGGTGACGGGCTTCGGCCGCACCGGCTCGATGTTCGGGTCAAGGCTGTGGGGCGTTGCGCCCGACATCATGGTCTTCGCCAAGGGCATCAACTCGGGCTACGTGCCGCTGGGCGCCACCATGTTCAACGCGCGGATCGAGCAGGCCTTCCGCAAGGCGGAGAATGCCTGGTTCATGCACGGCAACACTTACCTCGCGCATCCGCTGGCCTGCGCCGCGGCACTCGCCAATCTCGATATCGTGGTGAAGGAGGACCTCGCCGCCAATGCCGCATCGGTGGGTGGCTATTTCCTCGACCGCCTGAACGCCATGCAGCAGCGCCAGCCGCATGTGGGCGACGTGCGCGGCAAGGGCCTTATGATCGGCGTGGAACTGGTGGCCGACAAGAAGACCAAGGCGGCGTTCACGTCCGACGACCAGTTCGGCGCAAAGGTCTCGAAGCGCTGCCGCGACCACGGCGTTCTGGTGCGCAATATCTATGACACGTTCATCATCTCGCCGCCGCTGATCCTCACCCGGGCGCAGGTGGACCGCATGGTGGACGTGATGGACGAGGCGCTCACCTTCCAGACCAGGGCCTATGCCAAGGGCTGAAGATTGGGAAGAGGCGGCAACCCCGGCGGGTGACAAGTGCGCGGGCTGATGGCAGTGTCTCAACTTCGATTCGGGACAGCGGAGCGGATGATGCGGCGGATAATCTTGGCGATGGCGGCGGTGGCGATGATGGCGGCTCCCGCCGTGGCGGCCAGTTGCGGCAAGACGGGTGCGGGCTTCGAAGCCTGGAAGGATGACTTTGCTTCGGTGGCAAAGGCGAATGGCGTGGGCTCGCGCGGGCTCTCGGCGCTGGCCAAGACCAGCTACGCGACCGCCACCATCAAGGCCGACCGCAGCCAGCACTCCTTCAAGCTGTCGCTCGAGCAGTTCATGCAGAAGCGCGGCGCTGCCACCATCATCTCGCGCGGCAAGAAGATGAAGGCTTCCAATGCCGCGCTCTTTGCCAAGATCCAGAAGAAATATGGCGTGGCCCCTGGTCCGCTCATCGCCATCTGGGGCATGGAAACGGCGTTCGGTGCCTACATGGGCAACCAGAACACTGTTTCGGCGGTGGCGACGCTCGCCTATGACTGCCGGCGGCCGGAGTTCTTCACCGAGCAGCTCATCTCGGCCTTGAAGCTTGTCGACAAGGGCGTGCTCTCGTCGTCATCCAAGGGCGCCATGCATGGCGAGGTGGGGCAGACGCAGTTCCTGCCCAAGAACGTGTTCCTCTATGGCGCCGATGGCGATGGCGGCGGCATCAACCTCAACAACAAGGCGGATGCGCTGGCCTCCACCGCACGCTTCCTGAAGGGCCATGGTTTTCCGAGGAGCGGCCCCTATAGCGGCGGCGATTTTGCCGGCTGGAACGCGGCATCCGTCTACCAGAAGGCGCTCGCCATCATGGCCAACAAGATCGACGGTCACTAGGGATGGCGCGGCGGACCGAGCAGCAGCACCCGTTCTACAAGCCGCTGTGGCGGCGCGTGGTCATCGTGGCCGTCATCGTGTTCTGGGTGGGCTTCGAATTCTATACGGGCCAGCGCGGAATATGGCTGGCGCTGGCCGTCGGCATGCTGGTTTATGCGGTCTACACCTTCTTTCTGACATGGCCCAAGGACGAGCCAACGGATGACGCGGGCCCCAAGGCCTGATAGCGTCCGCTCATATCGACTTTGGGAGATTGTCACATGGAATACCGCTCGCTTGGCCGCTCGGGCCTGAAGGTGTCGCTGTTCTCGCTCGGCACGATGAATTTCGCCGCCGAGGGGTTCTTCGGCAAGATCGGCAGCCTTTCGATGAAGGATTCAGCGCGCCTCGTCGACATCGCCGTCGACCAGGGCGTCAACCTGCTCGACACGTCGAATGCCTATACGACCGGCAAGTCGGAAGAGGCGGTGGGCGAGATCCTGAAGGACCGCTCGAACCAGATCCTGGTCGGCACCAAGGTGCGCTTCGCCATGGGGCAAGGCCCCAACGAGCAGGGCCTGTCGCGCTTCCACATCGTCGAGCAGGCGGAAGCGAGCCTGAAGCGGCTGAAGCGCGACCGCATCGACATCTATTACCTGCATGAGTGGGACGGTCTGACGCCGGTCGAGGAAATGATGGAGGCGCTCGACACGCTGGTGCGCCAGGGCAAGATCCGATACGCCGCCTGCTCGAATTTCTCCGGCTGGCACATCATGAAATGCCTGATGGCGGCCGAGCGCCACAACTTCCAGCGCTTCGTGGCCCAGCAGATCCACTATACGATCGAGGCGCGGGGCGCTGAAAATGAACTGCTCCCGATTGCCCTCGACCAGGGCGTGGGCGTTCAGGTGTGGAGCCCCATCGCGGGCGGGCTGCTGTCGGGGAAGTTCACGCGCAATTCCTCGCCTGAGGACGTGTCGCGCCACACGTCGGGCTGGACCGAACCGCCGATCCGCGACAAGGAGCGGCTGTGGACCATCGTCGACGCGCTGGTGAAGATCGGCAAGGCGCGTGGCGTCTCGGCGGCGCTGGT
>NZ_JBGSOZ010000002.1:0-50526 GCF_041738905.1 Aestuariivirga sp. | reverse complement strand
TGCGAGCGACAGGCGCCGCGTGACGGTGAGGCCGGCGTGTGCCGCATCCGCATCGCCGATCACCATGGCGAGCGCGCCGGACTTCAGCGCCTCCTCCATGGTCCACAGCAGGGCCTGGGGCTTCTTCAGCGTGAGGGTGACGAAGCGCGGGCGCGGCAGGCCCAGGCGTTCGAGCCCATGGCCATAAAGCCTGCCATGTTCGCGCTCCTCCCTCTCCAGCCTGCACCACAGGAAGGGCCTCCGCTCCTGCGTGTCGGCAAGGCGGCGGAGTGCGAGGGCCAGCGTAAAGCCCATGGCGGCCGGCGCATCGCCATAGGCGCGCGGCGACACGTCATGCAGCCCGTTGCGCAGCAGACCCTGCTCGGGAAGATGGCGGTCGAGATCGGGCAGGCCCGTCATCCACGGCGCGCTCCGGCTTTTCTGCCGCTCGAACTGCGCCTGCGATTGCTCGATGCGCGCGATGTGCGAGCGCAGTGCCGCAATGAGCGGTGAAACGTCATCGCCGTGTCGAAAAGCGGCAGCGGCGGCACAAGTATCCCCGCCCCGCGCAAGATGTGCCGGTCCCATACGCATGACTGCAATATCCAGAATGTTCCTATTTTGTTCCATAGCGAGCCGCGAGAGTCAAGATGGGAAAATTGTCCCGAAGCGGCACATCGATTCACATCTTCGCAAATTACCCTGTGTATTGGGCTCTCGGGAGCGATATCCACAGCACGTATTTTTTGTCTCCGAACTGGAGCATGGTGCTGCTTGCGATAACATCGATTTATGGCAACGGACGGAGCATTGATCTTGCCCGGCCTGATTGCCGCAGGCTTCGCCACGCTGCGGTCACACCTTCGGGGGAAAGCGCTGACATGAGACGCAGAACACTCCTCGCCGGCCTGCTGGCCTTTCCCGCCAGCGCCCGCGCGCACTCCTACAAGCAGGGCAGCATCGCCATCGGCCATGCCTGGGCATTGCCAGCAGCATCGGGCGACGGGCAGATGTTCTTTCCGCTCGTCAACACGGGCAAGCAGACGGATGAGCTCGTGGCGGCACGCGCATCCGTCTGTACACTGATCGAACTGCGGCGGAACAACCGTTACGATGATCCGCCGCTGTCATCCTTCATTCTCGAGCCCGGCAAGCCCTTCCCGATGCGCCCTACAGCGCGGCATCTCCGCCTCATGGGGCTGCGCGGTCCGTTGGCGATCGATCAGCGCTTCACCGTCATCCTGGATTTCCTGAATGCAGGCGAAACCGAGATCGAGGTGCATGTCGAGCATGCACCGGGCGACTGACCTGGCCTCTAGACGAGTTCAGGCCGCCGTTCGCGCTTGCCTTCGATCTTCTCGTCGATCGGCAGCTTCACGGGTTCCGCAGGCACCAGTTCCATGGAGACGCCGGCTGGAATCTGCTGCAGGGAAAGCTCGACGCCATTCGAGAAGCGCAAACCATCGCGATAGGCCCCTGAGTCGAGGCGCACGAAAATCGCCTCTTCACGCTCGGTGAAACCATGGCGAGCCGCCAGTTCGGCCGGGATGTCCGAGACTGCGAGCCTGGTGTCGCATGCCATGCACACCGCCGTACCGGGCTGTCCCGGCGACGCCAGCCCCATCGATCCGCTGGAGAACCGGGTCGTTACGTAGCGTTCACCCTCACGGGCAGGACGCGAGCCATACATTTCCAGTGAGTAGTCACACATAGCTTCCTCCTGAAGCAGCCGCTTCAAAAACCACCCAGCCATTGTGTTGCCACTCGCTCTAATTCAGCTCACGCGCCTTGCGTTCCCAAGAATTTGTATTCCAGTTCAAAGATCGCCGGTGACGCACTTCTTGGCGAGCGCCTTGTACTGCTTCTCGGTGAAGGCGATCGGGTTGCCTCCTGCGGAGGGGTCCTTGATGGCCATCGCCGCCACTTCGTCCAGCCGCTTGGTGTCGATGCCGATGTCTTTCAGCGCGTGCGGAATGCCGATCTCCTTGCGCAATGCCAAAATCCATTTGAGGAAGCCGTTGAAACCGCCCTTGATGCCGAGATAGGCGGCAGCGCGCTCGATGTCCTTTTCGATCTTGCGGCGGTTGGCCTTCACCACATAAGGCATGACGATGCCGTTCAGCAGGCCGTGGTGGGCATCGTAAAGGCCGCCGAAAGGATGCGAGATGGCATGAATGGCGCCGAGGCCGCGCTGGAAGGCGGTGGCGCCCATGGTGGAGGCGACCAGCATGTTGCCGCGTGCGTCAAGGTCCTTCGGCTTCTTCACGGCCTTGGCGAGGTTCTCCTTCACCAGCCGCATGCCTTCGAGCGCAATGCCGGCGGACAACGGGTGATAGAAGGGCGCGCAATAGGCTTCGAGATTATGCGCCAGCGCATCCATTCCGGTGGCGGCCGTCAGCTTTGCCGGAAGCCCCACGGTCAATTCAGGATCGAGGATCGCCACCTTCGGCATGATGGCCGGGTGGAAGATGATCTTCTTCTCATGCGTGACGGGATGCGTGACGACGCCGGCGCGGCCGACTTCCGAGCCCGTACCAGCGGTGGTCGGCACTGCGATGATGGGAACGATCGCGGACGCATCCGCCCTCGTCCACCAGTCGCCGATGTCCTCGAGATCGAAGATCGAAATCTTCTGTCCCTGCATCAGCGCGATCATCTTGCCGACGTCGAGGCCGGAGCCGCCGCCGAAAGCGATGACGCCGTCATGCTTGCCGGCACGGAACGCCTCGCAGCCCGTGAGAACATTCTCTTCCACGGGGTTGGGGCGCACGTCGGAGAACATCTCAGCCTTGAGGCCGGCCTTCTTCAGGTCCGCCACGATCTCGACGACCATCGGCATGGAGGCCAGTCCCTTGTCGGTGACGAAGAGAGGGCGGTTGATGCCATTTGCCTTGCAATGCTCGGCCAGTTCCTTGATGCGGCCCGCGCCATACTTGATCGCGGTCGGGTAATTGATGTTGCGGTTCGGGATCGTCATGCCGTTTCTCCAGTGTCTCGGGCCGTCTTGATGACTTTCGGGCCCCGCGTCAGTATTGCTCGAAGCCGCGCTTCAGATCGAGATCCATCACGCGGCGGTCATACTCGAATTGCTCCCACTTCGCCGTGTGCACATAGTGGTCGACCACGTCGTCACCCAATGCACCGCGCAGGAAACTCGACTTGTCGAGCCGCTCGGTTGCGTCCCGCAGGGTCTTCGGAATGTCGCGCAGCTTCTTGGATGTGTCATAGGCATCGCCGGAGAACACAGGTTCCAGCGCCATCTTCTTCTCGATGCCGTCGAGGCCTGCGGCGAGCAGCGCGGCGAATGCGAGATAGGGGTTGAGGTCGGCGCCGCCCACGCGGCACTCCACGCGGATCGCCTTCGAGTCAGCACCGCAGAGGCGGAAGCCCGCGGTGCGATTGTCGAAGCTCCACACCGAGCGCGTCGGCGCGAAGGTTCCGGCGATGAAACGGCGGTATGAGTTCATGTAGGGCGCGAGGAAATAGGTGATCTCGCCCGAATGCTCCAGCTGGCCTGCCAGATAGTGCTGCATCAGTTCCGACATGCCATGGTCGCCCGTCTTGTCGAAGAACAGCGGCGTCTTGCCATCGGCCGACCACAGTGACTGGTGGATGTGGGATGAGCTTCCGGCGAGATTGTAGTTCCACTTCGCCATGAAGGTGATCGACTTGCCGAGACCGTAGGCGATTTCCTTGCAGCCATTCTTGATGATGGCGTGCCGGTCCGCCATGTCCAGCGCTTCGGCATACTTGACGTTGATCTCTTCCTGGCCTGGTGCGGCCTCGCCCTTCGAATTCTCCACCGGGATGCCCGCGCCATGAAGCCCGTTGCGGATGGCGCGCATCACGTCTTCTTCCTTGGAGGTCTGGAAGATGTGATAGTCCTCGATGTAATGCGCCGAAGTCTTGAGGTTGCGATAGCCCATCTCATGGGCATTCGCATAGCTGTCCTCGAACAGGAAGAATTCGAGTTCGGAGGCCATGTAGGCCTTCATCTTCATCGCCTCGAGGCGCTTCAATTGCTTCTTGAGTATCGCGCGCGGGCTATGCGGAACGTCCTTGTGCGTGTGGTGATCGAGAATGTCGCACAGCACGAGTGCAGTGCCCGGCAGCCAGGGAATTCGCCGCAGCGTCGCCATGTCGGGCTTCAGGACGAAATCGCCATAGCCCTTTTCCCAGCTTGAAGCCTTGTAGCCCGGCACCGGCTCCATCTCGACGTCGACGGCGAGCAGGTAGTTGCAGCCATGCGTCTCCTTATGCCCGCTCTCGACGAAGAACTTCGCATGGAAGCGCTTGCCGATCAGCCGGCCCTGCATGTCGACCAGCGCCGCGACCACGGTGTCGATGGTGCCCGCCGCCACTTCCTTCTTCAGCTGAGCGAGTGTCAGCATGCCTTCCATCATGTCGTTCTCCCCTGTGCTGTTCTATTTCGCGGCGGCCTGGATGAGCGGCACGGAAAGCCGCTGCGCCCACTCGTCCTGTCCCCGCTCGGTGTCGATCAGATCGTTGCGGATCTCGAGCATGGCATGTTGAAGGCCACGCGAGAAACCATGCATGTTGAGCGAATGGAGCACGCCGTCCTTCGGCCCATAGGGCTCGTTGAGGCGCGCATCGACATTCGGAAAGCTCTTGATCAGCCTCGATGAGAGCGAGGCGTCGCGGTCATGCAGGATGCCGAGTTCGACGCTGCGCGGCTTGTCCTTGTAGATCTTCGTGAAACTGTGAATGGAGACGACCAGCGACCGGACACCCGCCGCCGCGCGCTTGTCGAGTTGCAGCGATATCCCATCATGGAATGGCCGGTAGATCTCGCGGGCCCGCGCCAGCCTGTCGTCTGCCGAAAGCTTGCGATTGCCCGGAATGACGGTCGTCTCGCTCAACTCTGGAATTGCGTCAGCAGATTCGGGCGGACGGTTGCAGTCATACGCCAGCCGCGAATAGCGTTGGAGGAGGAGCGGCGCATCGATCAGGCGCGACAAGAGCCGCGCCACCTTCTCCGCCCCGATGTCCCAGGCGATATGCCGCTGCAGGTCGGCCTCGGACAAGCCCAGCGTCCCGAGCTTCCGCGGCATCAGCCGCGAGGCATGCTCGCAGATCAGCACATAGGGCGACCGGCCAGCTTCGTTCACGGCAATGAGAGGGCTTTCTTCGTCCTCTTGGAGCAAGGCTCCCATCAATCAAACTCCGGGGAAACAGTCGCGATATGAAGCAATGATTTCAGATTGTAACAGGGCTGTCAAATTCGTTACAATGCCCATGCACAGTTGAGGGAGAACATCATGCCGCAGCAGCGATCGACCACCGTTGCCGAACGCCTGCGCCTGATGGCGGGTGAGCTGACCGCGGCCGAGCGCAAGCTCATGGCGGCCCTGTTCTCGAACTACCCGATGGCCGGGTTGGGCAGCATCACGGATTTCGCCCGCGAGGCCGACGTCTCCACGCCCTCCGTGCTGCGCCTCGCCAAGAAACTTGGATTTTCCGGCTTCCCCTCATTCCAGGAAGAACTCCGGAGCGAACTTTCCGCCCAGCTCCAGAACCCCATTTCAAAGCACGACCGCTGGTCGGCGGATGCGCCCGACACCCATATCCTCAATACCTTTGCCAGCGCTGCCATGGAAAATCTCTCAGGCTCGCTGAAGCTCATGGACCACCGCGCCTTCGACGCGACCGTGGCGCTGCTCGCCGACCGCAAGCGGACGATCCACATCGCGGGCGGGCGCATCACCGAGGCTATCGCCTCCTATCTCGCCACCCACCTCCAGATGGCGCGCCCGGGCGTCAGCCTCATCCCCGCCACCCAGTCGTTCTGGCCGCAATACCTGCTCGACATCGGCAAGCACGACGTGATCGTCTTCTTCGATATCCGCCGATATGACGCCCGCATGCTGGAATTTGCCGTTTCTGCCAAAGAGCGGGGCGCCAAGGTCGTGCTCATTACAGACCAGTGGATTTCCCCGATAGCGAGACTGGCCGTGCACTCACTCCCCTTGCGCATTGAAGCACCTTCGAGCTGGGACTCGAACATCGTTCCGCTTTTCGTGGCCGAGGCGCTTGTCGCGGCCACCGTCAACGCGTCCTGGCATGAAACCGAGGCGCGCATCGCCGAGCTTGAGCGGCTGTCAGATTCAGGCCGCCGCGGCAAATGACAACGGAGACCTTCGACTTCATCATCGTCGGCGCCGGTTCAGCGGGTTGCGTCATGGCGAACCGCCTTTCCGAAGACGGCAAGAATTCCGTGCTGGTGCTGGAATATGGCGGCAGCGACCGCGGCCCCTTCATCCAGATGCCCTCGGCACTGTCCTACCCGATGAACATGAGCCTCTATAACTGGGGCTTCGAGACGGAGCCCGAGCCGCACTTGAACGGCCGCCGCCTCGCCACGCCGCGCGGCAAGGTGGTGGGCGGCTCGTCGTCCATCAACGGCATGGTCTATGTCAGGGGCCACGCGAAGGATTTCGACACCTGGGAAGAGATGGGCGCCAAGGGCTGGGGCTACCGCCATGTGCTGCCCTATTTCAAGCGCCAGGAAACCAGCCACGGCGGAGAGGACGGCTGGCGCGGAACCGATGGCCCCATGCACGTGAAGCGCGGCAGCCTCGACAACCCGCTCTATGCGGCCTTCATCGAGGCAGGCCGCGAGGCCGGTTATCCCGTGACACCCGACTACAATGGCTGCCAGCAGGAGGGCTTCGGCGCCATGGAGATGACCGTCCACAACGGCATCCGCTGGTCTGCCGCCAATGCCTATCTGAAGCCGGCCATGAAGCGCGGCAACATTCGGCTGGTCACCCACGCCTTCGCGCATCGCATTCTGCTCGAAGGCCGCAAGGCCGTGGGCGTCGAATATGATGTGCGCGGCAAGCTGAGGCAGGCCCACGCACGGCGCGAGGTCATCGTCGCGGCCTCATCGATCAACTCGCCGAAAATCCTGCAGATGTCAGGAATCGGCGCGCCCGAAACGCTCAAGGCCGCCGACATCGACGTGGTCCATGCGCTGCCGGGTGTTGGCGAGAACCTTCAGGATCATCTCGAAATCTATTTCCAGATCCGCTCCAAGGAGCCGATAACGCTCTATTCCCAGCTCAACCTCGTGTCGAAGGGCATGATCGGGGCTGAATGGCTGCTGATGAAGTCCGGCCTCGGCACCACCAACCATTTCGAATCCTGCGGCTTCATCCGCTCGCGCGCAGGGATCGAGTATCCCGATATCCAGTATCACTTCCTGCCCGCCGCCATGCGCTATGACGGCACCGCCGCCTTCAACGACCACGGCTTCCAGGTGCATGTTGGCCCCATGCGCTCGAAGTCGCGCGGCCATGTGCGGGTGAAGAGCAAGGACCCGCACGAGGCGCCGTCAATCCTGTTCAACTACCTCTCGCACCCGGAAGACCTGCCCGAATGGCGCGCCGCCGTGCGCCTCACGCGCGAAATCTTCCAGCAGTCCGCCATGCAGAAATACGCCGCCGAGGAAATCCAGCCGGGTGCGGCAGTCAACTCCGATGACGCCATCGACGCCTTCATCCGCGAGCATTGCGAGAGCGCCTATCACCCCTGCGGCACCTGCCGGATGGGCTCAGCGAATGACCCGATGTCCGTCGTCGATCACGAATGCCGCGTCATCGGCATCGAGAACCTGCGCGTGGCGGATTCATCGATCATGCCGCAAGTGACCAACGGCAACCTCAACGCCCCCACCCTGATGATCGGCGAAAAAGCCTCCGACCACATCCTCGGCCGCGAGCCCGTAGCGCCGTCCAATCAGGAGCCGTGGATCAACCCGGCGTGGATGACAAGCCAGCGATAAGTTCTTCACTCCGTCATGCCAGCGAAAGCTGGCATCCAGCTTCCTTCATCGGGAACTCATCGCACTCCATGAGAAGCTGGATCCCGGCTTTCGCCGGGATGACGCACCGTGGGCCGGAGCTACTTCCCCGCCTCTTCGAGGAAAATCTCCCGCAGCTTGCGGACCACTGGTCCCGGCTGTCCACCACCGATGCGCTTGCCGTCGATCTCGATGATGGGCATCACGAATTGCGAGGCAGACGTGAGGAAGGCTTCATCCGCCGCATAGGCTTCCTCGGCAGTGAACTTGCGCTCGACGATTTCGATGCCTTCTTCACTCGCCAGCCGGAACAGCGCGCGCCTGGTGCAGCCTGCGAGGATCGAGTTTGACAACTCCCGCGTGATGACCTTGCCGTCCTTCACGATATAGGCGTTGGACGAGGTGCCCTCGGTGATGAAACCGTCTTCCACCATCCAGCCTTCGGTGGCGCCCTTCTCGTAGGCTTCCTGCTTGCCGAGGACGGGCGCCAGCAGCATCACCGACTTGATGTCGCGGCGCGCCCAGCGAATGTCCGGAATGGTGACGACGCGAACACCCGTGGTGGCGTTGGGATTGTTGACGAGGTTCATCACCTGGGTGAAGGCGATGAGCGTGGGCTTGGACTCCTTGGGAAAGTTGAAGGTGCGGTCGGCAGCGCCCCGCGTCACCTGCATGTAGATGATGCCTTCCTTGAGGTCGTTGCGCTTCACCATCTCCAGATGCATGGCGAGCAATTCGTCCTTCGTGCAGGGCCAGTCGATGCGGAGTTCCTTCAGCGAACGCTCCAGCCGTTCCATGTGCGGGCCATAGTCGACGAGCTTGCCGTTTACCACGGCGGTCACTTCATAGACACCGTCAGCGAACAGGAATCCGCGGTCGAATATCGAGATTTTTCCTTCCGATTCAGGAAGATACTCGCCATTGACAAAAACCGTGCGGGCCATGCTCGAAGCTCCTTGATGCTGTGGCGCCCGGTAAATCAGATTCCCCCGCCCGAATCCATGGGGGTTGTGGAGCCACCCTGAAGGCGGCTAGGAGAGAACCTGTCGTCAATTGCCACGAAGGATATCATGGCGCGCAACGTGCCCGAAGCCAACATCAAGGCCATGCTGGCCCGCGAGGAATCCCTCTTCATCCAGCGCAACCCGAACTCGAAACGGCTTTCGGAAGACGCTGCGAAAAACTGGCTCAAGGGCGTTCCGATGCACTGGATGGTGGATTGGGGAACGCCGTTTCCGCTCTTCGTCGCCAAGGCCAATGGCGTCGACGTGACTGACGCGGACGGCAACACCTACATTGACTTCTGCCTCGGCGACACCGGCGCCATGTTCGGCCATTCACCGAAGCCCGTGGTCGACGCCCTCCAGCGCGAGGGCGCGAACGGCTTCACCACCATGATGCCTTCAACCGACGCGGCAATCGTGGGCCAACTGCTGCAAGAGCGTTTCGGCCTGCCCTTCTGGCAGGTGACGGCGACCGCGTCCGACGCCAACCGCGCCGTCATCAAGTGGTGCCGCGCCATCACCGGCCGCTCCAATATCCTCGTCTTCAATCACTGCTACCATGGCGCGGTGGACGAGACCTATGTAACGATCGACGGCGGCACGCCCCATGCCGATCCGGCACTGATCGGCGAGGTCCGCGACCTCACGCAATACACCAAGGTCATCGAATTCAACGACATCCCGGCACTCGAAGCAGCATTGGCCGACCGCGATGTGGCCTGCGTACTGGCCGAGCCAATCATGACCAATGTCGGCATGGTGCTGCCCGATGACGGCTACCACAAGGCGCTGCGCGAGATCACGCGCCGGACCGACACGCTGCTTATCCTGGACGAGACGCATTGCATGTCGTCAGGCCCCGGCGGCTACACCGGCGAGTTCGGGCTTGAACCAGATGGCTTCGTGCTCGGCAAGCCCATCGCGGGCGGCATCCCGGCCGCCGTCTATGGCTTTACAGACGGCGTCACCGCGCGCATCCGCAAGTTCCTCGAAACCCGCACGCCCGGCCATTCCGGCATCGGCACCACGCTCTCCGGATCGAAAATCCAGTTGGCGCTGATGCGCGCCGTGCTGGAAAACTACTTCACCAAGGAGGCTTTCGCGCCCCTGATCGCGCTCGCAAGGCGGCTCGAGAAGGGCATCGCGGATGTTATCATCAAACATTCAGCTCCGTGGCACGTCGTCCGTGTCGGCGCGCGTGTGGAGTTCATGTGCACTCCCCAGCGCCCCCGGAACGGCGGCGAGGCCGCGAAGGTGATCCACCGGCCCATCGACGAGGCCGTGCATCACTATCTTCTCAATCGCGGCGTGATCGTCACGCCGTTCCACAACATGATGCTCATCTGCCCGGCGACGACCGCGGCACATGTCGATCATCTGGTCGAGGGTCTCGACCGCTGCCTGACTGAATTGATGAGTTGAGACGGAGTAACTGACATGGCCCTTGTATTTCCCCGCCGCGAGGCAGAAGCCCAGGCGTTCCTCGATGCCAACCCCGACATCGATACCGTGCAGGTCGTATGGACCGACCTCTGCGGCGTCGCCCGCGGCAAGGTGCTGCGCCGCGACGAAGTGGTCCCGGCCTGGAAGGACGGCCGCTTCATGCCTATCTCGGCGCTGGTCCTCGATGTGACGGGGCAAGACGTGCCCGAGACGGGCCTCGTCTTCGATGAAGGCGACCGCGACATGCTGATGTGGCCCATCCCCGGCACCTTCGTGCGCGTGCCCTGGATGGAGAAGACCGCGCAATATACAGCAGCCGTCCATGATCTGGACGGCGTGCCGCATTACGCCGATCCGCGCAACGCGCTGGAAAAGGTGGTGACGCGGTTCAAGAAGGAACTGAACATGACGCCGGTGGGCGCGGTTGAGCTCGAGTTCTTCCTCATGGACCGGGAATCCGCCATGGCCGGCAAGCCGATGGCGCCGAAGTCGCTCATCAACGAGCACCGCCCGCAGCATTACCAGGCCTATTATCTTCAGGACACGGACGATTTCGCGCCCTTCTTCAAGGATCTCTATGCCTGGTGCGAAATCCAGGACCTGCCCGCCAAGACCCTGATCTCGGAATATGCACCTGGCCAGATGGAGATCGTTCTCCGCCACCGCGCCGACGTGCTCGATGCCTGCGACGAGGGCGTCATGCTGAAGCGCCTGATCAAGGCCTGCGCCGAGAAGCATGGCCTTGCCGCCACCTTCATGGCCAAGCCCTATTCGGAATGGACGGGCTCCGGCATGCACATCCACGTGTCGCTCGCAGACGAGGAAGGCAACAACCTCTTCGCGGCGGAAGACCCGCTGCAGAACGAACTGCTGATGCACTCGATCGGCGGCCTCAAGGCGTCGATGGCGGAATCGATGCTGATCTTCGCGCCCAACGCCAACTCCTACCGCCGCTTCCGCCGCAATTCCTATGCGCCGGTTTCGGCCTCCTGGGGCATCAACAACCGCACGGTCTCGATCCGCATTCCGGCGGGTGCTGCCAAGGCCTGTCACATCGAGCACCGGCCGAGCGGAGCGGACGCCAATCCCTACCTGGTGATGGCTGCGATTCTCGCTGGCATGCATCACGGCATTGTGGAAAAGGCCGAGCCCGGAAACCCTGTGACCGGCAACGGTTATGAAAAGCGAGCAAAGTACATCCCCGGGAACTGGCACGACGCCATCGACGCCTTCTGGCGCGCCTCGATCCTCAAGGAATATTTTGGCAAGGAATTCGTCGATACCTATTGCACGCTGAAGGAAGTTGAGGCCGACCGCTTCTATGCCGAGCCCACAGCGCGCGACTTCGAGTGGTACCTGCGAACAGTCTGAGGAACGACAAGGAACATGCCGCCCGATCTCCTCTTCACGATGCCACTGGTCGGCATGTTCTTCACCTTGCTGCTCACGGTAGGGCTGATTGCCCTTGCCCTTCATCTTCTGTTTGCATGGAAGCCAGTCCGCAGGGCCAGTGAACACCTCGCAGATCTCTCGCCGGTCACTATGACGCTGTGCGGGACCGTGTTCGGACTCTCGGTGGCCTTTCTGGCAAACTCCGTCTGGGCCATGGAGGACCGTGCCCGCGAAACGGTCAACGCCGAAGCCCGCAGCATCCGTGTCATGCAGGTCTATGTCAGCGCGATGACCGCGTCGACGCAGGACAGTTTCGCCCGCATCCTCCAGGGCTATGGCCAAGCCGTCGCTCGCGAATGGGATGACATGGCCGACATGGGGCCAAGCGCGGATGCAGAGAGCAGATTACGACATCTCTATGCGGCCGTCCTCCGTGGCTTTTCGGAGGGCGAACAGAATCGTGCCGTCCAGCAGAGGCTTCTGACCGCGCTCGACAGTCTCTCCACGGCGCGCCAGCAGCGGCTTTCCATCGCGCAGGATGTAGTGAGCATCGGGCAGTGGTTCCTTGTGACCGCACTGGGACTGTTGCTGCTGGTGGTGATTGCCATCGGCCATGCGCGCTTTCCCGTTCCGAGAACCGTGGCGCTCGCCAGCATGACCATGGCCATCACCATAGCGCTCTATGTGATCGCGGCGCATGACAGGCCTTTCATCGGACCGGCGGCCCAGTCGCCCTGGCCCATCCTCGACGCGACGGGCGTTGCATCCGAATGACGCGAGTCCTGCATGATGGACGGCGCTTCCGCATCGAGGGGCACAGGGGAGAAGCGGGCTTCCGCGACTTGTTGAAGTGGCAGATGAGCGGAAAACGCGCGCCCTGGCCAAGCCGCGTGGAGAACCGCAGCCATCCGCCGCCGCCCGCAAGGGTTCACGGTAAGGACCTGATGGCGACCTGGATCGGCCATTCGACCGTCCTCCTCCAGACTGCCAGCCTGAACATTCTCACCGATCCGTTTCTCTCCGAGCGCGCCAGCCCCTTGAGCTTCGCCGGGCCGAAGCGGGTGCGCCCGCCCGCGCTCACCGCGAAGACGCTCCCGCCGATCGACATCATCCTGGTCAGCCACAACCATTACGACCACATGGACCTCGCGGCGCTGCGCGAGATCGCGCGTCATCATGCGCCGCATGTGGTGACGCCGCACGGTAACGCCCGCTGGATCCGGCCCGCGGGCAAGAACTTCCGTGTCGATGAGTTGCACTGGGGACAGTCGCTCGAAAGCGGAGCACTCCGCATTCATCTGACGCCTGCGTTGCACTGGTCGAAGCGCGGACTGTTCGACGCCAATACCGCGCTCTGGGGCGCATTCCTGGTGGAGACGCCGGGCGGGCCTGTGTATTTCGCCGGCGACACGGGTTTTGGCGAAGGTGCAACCTTCCACCATATCCGCGAGACGTTCGGGCCGCCGCGCTTATCCCTGCTTCCCATCGGAGCGTATGAGCCGCGCTGGTTCATGCAGCCCCAGCACATGAACCCCGCCGAGGCCGTGAACGCGCACATGGCACTCGAAAGCACGACCAGCCTCGCCATCCACCACGGCACGATACAACTCACCGATGAAACCATCGACGCGCCGGCGCGGGCACTGGGTGAGGCGCTTTCCGAACGCTCAATTGACCCTGCCCGCTTCCTCGTGCCTGAGGCGGGCGAAGTGGTGACGATCGCCTGATCCTGATGCCGCTCCTCGACGTAATATCGCTGCAGTTCTTAGGGGCTTGACGGGCTACTCGCCCTTGTCCTTCTTGGTGCCCGCCATCACCCGATCGATATAGGCCAGAACCAGCGCCGAGACCACGAAGGTCAGGTGCATGATGGTGAACCACATCAGCTTGCCATCGGAGTACTGCTGGGCGTTGAGGAACACCTGCAGCAGGTGGATCGACGAGATTGCCACGATGGTGGATGCGACCTTGATCTTGAGCGAGCCGGCATCGACCTTGCCGAGCCAGGAGATTTCCTGGCCATCCGCATTGTCGAAACGGCTGACGAAGTTCTCGTAACCGGAGATGATCACCATCACCACAAGGCTGGCGACTAGGGCCGCATCGATCAGCGACAGCATCTTCAGGATCGTGTCGGTTTCTGCAAGGGTGAAGAGCTTGATGGAGAAATCAAGAAGCTTGCCGCCGAAAGACACCGCATAGAGCATGAGGGCAAGGGCAAGGCCGAGGTAGAAGACCACCAGCAGCCAGCGCGAGGCAAGAATGATGCCCTCGATGAAATGTTCGAGCTTCTTCATGAGAAAGGGACCCGCCGTTAGACGGGTCCCCTGATAGCGCATCCGCAATTCAAGGCAAGAGGGTGATCAGGACACTGCCTTGGGGCCGGGTGCCGGCTCCGGCATGTCGTTGCGGGTTTTCCACAGTGACCACAGGATGCCGGAGGCGAGCACACTGATGGTGACGGCCAGCGAGATCGTGGTATCGATCTTGATGCCCATGGGCACAAGGAATATCTTGATGCCGACCAGCACGAGGATCGTCGCCAGCGAGAACTGGAGATACTTGAACCGGTGCATCGCCGCAGCCAGCGCGAAGTAAAGCGCGCGGAGCCCAAGGATCGCGAAGATGTTCGAGGTATAGACGATGAACGGGTCCTGAGTGACGGCGAAGATCGCCGGAACAGAGTCGACCGCGAAGACCAGGTCCACGAACTCGACGATGATCAGCGCCACGAAGAGCGGCGTGATGAAGGTGGCGAGCTTGCCCGTCTTGGGGTCGATCTGCTTCACGGTGAACTTCTCGCCATGCAGCGTCTCGGTGACGCGGAAATTCTTCTTGATGAGGCGCAGCATCCAGTTGTCGTCGACCGACGGCTTCTCATGCGACGTCTTGAACATCTTGAGGCCGGTGAACACCAGGAAGGCGCCGAACACGAACAGGATCCACGAGAAGGACATGACCAGCGCAGCGCCGAGGCCGATGAGGATGGCGCGGAACACGATGACGCCCAGGATGCCCCAGAACAGCACCCGGTGCTGGTAGATGCGGGGAATGCCCAGAAACGCGAAGACCGTGGCGATGACGAAGATATTGTCCATAGCCAGCGACTGCTCGATCAGGTAGCCGGTGAAGAACTCAAGGCCCGACTGGGCGCCGCGCGCGTACCAGACCCAGGCGCCGAAGGCGAAGGCGATCGCCATGTAGCCGGCATAGAGGATGAAGCTTTCCTTCGCCTCGATCTCCTTCTGCCCCTTGTGCAGGAAGCCGAGGTCGAGGACGAGGAGGCCAATGACGATCGAGATGAAGATGAACCAGAAATAGGCGGGAGTGCCGAGAAAATCGGAAAATAGTACTGCCTGGATGAATTCCATTGCCGGACCCTTGTTGTCAGTTGAAGACTTGCAGCTCCGACATCGCGAGGTATGACCTCACCAGAGGGGCCCGGCGCCACTCTGGCGAAGTAAGGCGAATTGCGGCGAATTCAAGTGACCGCCAGATGACAAATCCGTAAGAAACTGGCGAGCGAGGGATGAAATGCGAAGCTTGAAGTCCGTGCAGATCGTCGGCTGCCAGGCCGAGGGGGAAGTGGGCGACGTGATCGTAGGCGGCGTGGCCCCGCCGCCGGGCGCCACACTGTGGGAGCAATCGCGCTTCATCGCATCTGACGGAAAGCTCCGGTCCTTCGTGCTGAACGAGCCGCGCGGCGGCGTCTTCCGCCATGTGAACCTGCTGGTCCCCCCTAAAAATCCCTCCGCCCAGATGGGCTTCATCATCATGGAGCCCGAGGACACCCCGCCGATGTCGGGCTCGAACTGCATCTGTGTGGCGACCGTGCTGCTCGACACCGGCATCATTCCCATGACGGAACCCGTGACGCACATGGTGCTTGAGGCGCCCGCCGGGCTGGTCGAGGTGGTGGCCCAGTGCAGCGGCGGCAAGGCGCAGTCGATCACACTGAAGAATGTCCCCGCCTTCGCCGACCGCATCGGCGTGCCACTCGACGTCGAAGGGCTGGGCACCATCATGGTCGACACAGCCTTCGGCGGCGACAGCTTCGTGATGGCGGATGCAGCATCGCTCGGCTTTGCGGTCACACCCGATGAAGCCCGCGACATCGCCGTCATGGGCCGCAAGATCGTCAAGGCCGGGAACGAACAGCTGGGCTTCACCCATCCGGAGCTTCCCGGCTGGACTCACTTTTCCTTCGCATTTCTCACCGGACCTCTTGAAACGGTGGATGGCGCGCTGTCGAGCCGCAATGCCTGCGTCGTGAAGCCGGGCAAGATCGACCGCTCGCCCACCGGCACCGGCTGCTCGGCGCTGATGGCGGTGCTCCACGCCAAGGGAATGCTCAGCCAGGGCCAGCGCTACATCGGCCGGTCCATCATCGAAAGCCGCTTCATCGGCGAGATCGTGGGCCTGACGACCGTCGGCAACCACGCCGCCGTCATCCCCACCATCACCGGCCGCGCCTGGATCACCGGGCAGTCGACCTTGATGCTTGACCCCGCCGACCCGTGGCCCGATGGCTACAAGATCTCCGATACTTGGCCGATGGATGTGAAAGAATGAACGTGACCGAAATCCCCGTCACCTGCCTTGTCGATTCGCGCGACAAGCTTGGCGAAGGCTGCTTCTGGGATGCCGATGCGCAGTGCCTGTGGTGGCTCGATGCCATCGTTCCCTCCGCCATCCACCGTCTGCATGTGGCAAGCGGTGCCTATCGCAGATGGCAGTTCGACGAGATGGTCACCGCCATGGCCAAGCGCACGGATGGCACGCTGGTTGTCGGCTCCTTCAAGGGTGTCAACTTTTTCAACCCCGAGACTGGCGCCCTCACGCCATGGACCCGCCTCGACTCGGACAAGCCTTTCAATCGCGGCAATGACGGCGCCTGCGATGCAAGGGGCCGTTTGTGGTTCGGCACTATGATGAACAATGTCGGAACCTACGGCGCCGACATGCCCATCACCGCCTCGACCGGAACGCTCTACCGCATCGATGTTGACGGAACCGCGACTGCCATGGAGCAGAACATCGGCGTCTCCAACGGCCCCTGCTGGTCGCCCGACAACAAGACCTTCTATTTCACCGACTCGATGGCGCAGATCATCTGGGCCTATGACTTCGACCTCGACGCCGGCACGATATCCAATCGCCGCGTGTTGAACGGCACGAAGGACTACGGCTACCCGGACGGCGCCACGGTAGATAGGGATGGATTCATCTGGAGCGCCCGTTGGGAAGGCTCCTGCGTGCTGCGGATCGACCCCAAGGGCCGCATCGACCGCATCATCCCCATGCCCGCGAAGCGCGTCACCAATGTCTGCTTCGGGGGATCGAAGCTCGACACACTTTATGTCACGACCTCGCGGCTGCATGTGCCGGAGGACCACCTCCGCCGCCATTCGCTGCAGGGTGGGTTGTTCTGCTTCGATCCGGGCGTCTCAGGCTTTGAAAAACACGCTTTCGCCGGCTGAGCGAAAGCGCTAATTGTCATACAAATAACAGTTCAATGGGAGATGCCGGCATGAACCTCGTCCAGATCGTCGATTCCAAGGGCAAGCGCCGTGTCGGCCTTGTCGGTGGCGGCAGCATCGTGCTGCTGAAGAAGGTGGCAACCACCCTCGACCTTGCCCGGATGGCGCTGAAGGAGGGCAAGAAGCTCGCGGCCATGGCCTCTTCGCTCGCCACGTCCTCAACCGAGGACTACGCGCAGGCGCTGAAGGAAAGGCGCGTCCTCACCCCCGTCGACCACCCGGACCCGGCCCATTGCATCATTACCGGAACCGGCCTCACGCATCTGGGCTCGGCCTCGGCGCGTGACGGCATGCACAAGAAGCTCTCGGGCGCCGCGGAAGAACTCACCGACAGCCTCAAGATGTTCAAGATGGGCCTCGAGGGCGGCAAGCCGAAGGCCAAGGGCGAGGCGGGCGTGCAGCCTGAATGGTTCTACAAGGGCGATGGCTCATGGCTTGTGGGGCCGGGCCAGCCGCTTCCCAAGCCCTCCTTCGCGCTCGATGGCGGCGAGGAGCCGGAACTTGCTGGTCTCTACATGATCGATGACAAGGGCAAGCCAGTGCGCCTTGGCTTTGCGCTCGGCAATGAATATTCGGACCATGTCACGGAGCGCCAGAACTATCTCTACCTTGCGCACTCAAAGCTCCGTCATTCCTCGATCGGGCCTGAGATGGTGATGGGAAAGATCCCCGGCTCCATCGAAGGCATGAGCCGCATCCTGCGCGGCGGCAAGGTGATCTGGGAAAAGCCCTTCCTGACGGGCGAGGCAAACATGAGCCACACGCTCGCCAATCTCGAATACCACCACTTCAAGTATGACGGCTTCCGCCGTCCGGGCGACCTGCACATCCACTATTTCGGCACAGCCACACTTTCGATTGCCGATGGCGTCAACACCGAGGATGGCGATGTGTTCGAGATCGTGGCGGACCCGTTCGGAGCACCGTTGCGCAATCCGCTGAAGGCCATGAAGCCCGGCTTCAAGCCGGAAGGTGTCAAGGCGCTCTGAGCGCGGGCTTAACGGGATATTCAGCCGACTGCGCTAATCTCCGGGTTTCCGTGGGAACTCCGGAGGACCGATTATGCCTGCTGCCATGCCCGAATCCTTGTCGAAGATCGCCGCCGCCGGCCGCATCGGCCCGGAGGACGTAATGGCAATCCGGCGTGCTATCTATCATCCGGACGGCCATGTCGGGGCGGACGAGGCCGAATGGCTCTTCGCGCTCGATACCGCCGTCCGCGAACGCGACCGCAGCTGGGAGGTGCTTTTCGTCGAGGCGCTGACCGACTACACCGTTCACCAGATGCAGCCCGATGGCTATGTGAGCGAGGCGAATGCCCAATGGCTGATGGCGCGCATCGGCCATGACGGCCATGTCGAAACCCGCAGCGAACTTGAACTTCTCGTCAACATACTCGAGGAGGCGACGTCCTGCCCGAACAGCCTCGCCAGCTTCGCCCTTGGGGAAATCAAGGCCTCGGTCCTGAGCGAGGTCCGCGTCTCCGCCGCCAACGCGGTGCTGCTGCGCCGGGCGCTCTATGCCATGGGTGGACAGCAGAACATCGCGATCACGCGCGCCGAGGCCGAAGTCCTGTTCGACATTCACGATGCCGTAGCAAATGCTGCCAATGATCCCGCGTGGGACGACCTCTTCGTCAAGGCCATCGCCAATCACATGATGTTTGCTTCGGGCTATCAGGTACCGGCCCGCGAGGAAGCGCTCCGCCGCGACGCATGGCTGGACGACGCGAACACGAATGTCGGCGGCTTCTTCGCCCGCATGGCCTCAGGCCTCAGCGATGTCTTCAGGCTCTATTCCGCCCCCGGAGCCCAATCGGCACAGGACCGTTCGCGCCACATTGACGAGGCCATCGCGGAGCGAGTCACCGAGGACGAGGCCCGCTGGCTTGCGGCACGCATTCTGAAGAACGGTGTGGTCGACGGGCCGGAAGCAGCGCTCCTCGCCTTCATCCGTGCGGAATCGCCCGAGATTCATCCCGCCCTGAAGGCCGCCCTGGACAAGGCGGCCTGAGCCCACTTCACCCGTGCAATCGCCGTGGCCCCGCGCTATTGAAGGGCCATGACGACCGCATTCATAGCCCTTGACTGGGGAACGACCTCCTTCCGCGCCTACAAGGTGGGAGTGGATGGCGTGGTGCGTGACACGATCTCGGCGCCCCACGGTATTCTCTCGGTCACCGATGGCGATTTCGAATCGGCGCTGGAAAGCCACATCGGAGCGTGGGAGACCTCGCTCCCCGTGATGGCGGCCGGCATGATCACCTCGCGCCAGGGCTGGATCGAACTTCCCTACCTCCCCTGCCCGGCCTCGGCCGCCGATCTGGCCAAGGCGCTGCATCGCCACGAGACGAAGTCTGGCCGGAACATCGCCTTTGCGACGGGCCTCAGCTACCGCGCGCCCAATGGCATGCCTGACGTGATGCGGAGCGAGGAGGTTCAGGTCTTCGGCTCGCTCGATCTGGGCATCAACCACTTCGTGACGCCCGGCACACATTCCAAATGGATCACGACGAAAGGCGACCAGCTTGTCCGCTATTCGACCTATGTCACGGGCGAGGTCTATGCGGCGCTGAAGAACCACACCATCCTGGGCCGTCTCATGAAGGACGGTCCCGACGACGAGGAAGCCTTCGCCATGGGTGTGAGGGCAGCACTCGAAGACCCGGCGGGATTCCTTCATCGCATCTTCTCGGCCCGCTCCCTGGGGCTGTTTGGCGAACTGGCCCCTGAAGCCATCGCGTCCTATCTGTCGGGACAGGTCATCGGAACGGAAGTGGCCCATGCCATCCGAGACAATCCGAAGAATGCCGAATATGCCGTGCTAGCCTCTCCGGGCATCGGCGGCCGCTACGTGAAGGCGATCGAGATTGCCGGGCTGAAGGTCCGCTACGGCGATCCGCAAGCCATCGTGAAGGGACTGGCCATCATCGCAAGACAGGCGGGGATCATCTGATGAAGTTCGAAGACGCGGCAGATGAATGCGGCATCGTCGCCATCCTGCGCGGCGTGAAGCCTTCCGAAGTGTTGGACATCGGCAACGCTCTTCATGCGGCGGGAATCCGTGTGGTGGAGGTGCCGCTCAATTCGCCCGATCCCTTCGTCTCGATCGCCGCACTCGCCGACCATTTCAAGGGCCGCATGGTGGTTGGCGCCGGCACGGTGCTCGACGTTGCGAGCGTCGACAACCTCAAGGCGGCCGGCGGCGAGATATCGGTCTCGCCCGACTGCAACGGGCAAGTCATCGCACGCGCGGTGGAGCTTGGCATGGTGCCGCTTCCCGGCGTCTTCACGCCGACAGAGGCTTTCACAGCCGTTCGCGCCGGTGCAACGCATCTCAAGCTATTCCCGGCGGAAGCTGCCAGCCCCGCTACAGTAAAGGCCTGGAAGGCCGTCCTGCCGAAGCATGTGAAAGTTTATGCGGTGGGCGGCGTGACACCTTCGAACATGAAATCATGGGCCGATGCAGGCTGCGCAGGCTTCGGCATCGGGTCGAACATTTACAAACCGGGCGCAAGTCCCGATGATGTGGCAAAAGCCGCGGCGGAATTCGTTGCGGCATGGAATGGATTGAAGGGGAGATAGCATGAAGGTCGCGGTCGTAACGGGTGCCGGTTCGGGAATCGGCAAGGCAGTGGCGCAAGCCTTCGGGCGCGAGGGTTATGCCGTCGTGCTGGCAGGCCGCCGCGCCGACCTCTTGAACGACGTGGCAAAGCTGATTGGCCCCAATGCGCTTCCCGTGCCGACGGATGTGGCGGACGCCAATTCGGTGAAAGCGCTGTTTGCCGCCGCGAAGGAAAAATTCGGCCGCGTCGATGTCGTCTTCAACAACGCTGGCACCGGCGCTCCGGGCACCATCATGCTCGAGGATATCTCGATCGAGATGTGGCAGAACGTCGTGAGCGTGAACCTGTCGGGCGTGTTCTACTGCATGCAGGAAGCCTTCCGCGTGATGAAGGACCAGAACCCGCGCGGCGGCCGCATCATCAACAACGGTTCGATCTCGGCCCACGCCCCGCGTCCCAACTCGGCACCCTATACCTCGACCAAGCACGCGGTGACGGGCCTCACCAAGTCGGGTTCGCTCGATGGCCGGAAGTACGACATCGCCGTATGCCAGATCGACATCGGCAATGCCGGCACCGACATGACGGAAAAGATGAAGACCGGCATGCCGCAGGCCAATGGCACGATGGCGCCGGAACCGACCATGGATGTCGAGAACGTCGCCCGCACGGTCATCTACATGGCGTCGCTGCCGCTCGAGGCCAATGCGCAGTTCGTAACCGTGATGGCGACGAAGATGCCCTACGTCGGGCGGGGCTGACCGGAAGACATCTCACTGCGGCGATTCTGACCGGCCGGGCCCCGAAAGCCCGGCCGAATCTTTTCACAGATATATTCAACCAATCGGTTGACAATCAGTCGGAGTCGGATACGTTCAACTGTATGGTTGAATATCAGACACAACAGCTCGACACCGTCTTCCACGCCCTGGGCGATGGCACCCGCCGCCGCATGCTGCGCGAGCTTTCGCAAGGCGAACGCACCGTCGGACAGCTGGCGGAACCGTTTGCAATCTCGCTGGCCGCTGCCTCCAAGCACATCAAGGCGCTGGAACATGCGGGCCTCATCCGCCGCGAGGTGAGGGGGCGCACCCATGTCTGCCGCCTCGAACCCGGCCCTCTCGCCAGCGCCCATGACTGGCTGACCTTCTACGAACGCTTTTGGACCGGACGGCTGGATGCCCTCGAACGGCTCCTCAGCGAGGAAGATTCGAAACCCGCCCCCAAACCCAAAGGAGACAGGACATGAACGACATTGCCATGGAACAGGGCTACGGCGTGCTGACGGAACCGGCCACTGTGAAGATCGAGCGGCTGCTGCCCGGCCCCGCCGAGCGCATCTGGTCTTATCTCACCGACAGCGAGCTGCGCCGCAAATGGCTGGCCTCCGGCCTCATGGAGGCAAAGCTGGGCTCAAGCGTCGAGCTCGTCTGGCACAACGATGACCTCACCGATCCGCCCGGCAAGCGCCCGCCCAACTTCCCGGCCGATCACCGCATGGAGGTGACAATCACGGCATGCGAGCCCAACCGCAAGCTCGCCATCTCCTGGGGCCGCAGTGGCGGCGTCACCTTCGAGCTTGAGCCGAGAGGCAAGGACGTGCTGCTCACGGTGATCCACAGCCGCCTGCCGGACCGGGAATCGCTCCTGAACGTCAGCGCTGGCTGGCACGCGCATCTCGACATTCTGGTGGATGTGCTGACCGGAGCCAAGTCCGGCCCGTTTTGGGATGACTGGGCGGCCTTGAAGGAAAGCTACGAGGCCCGCATCCCGGGCTGATGACCGCACCCAGCATGGCCGGGCCCGTCCCGGCCATGCGCTGATCCGGTGAGCTGGTATCAGTTCCCGTCTTCCGGCAATCGCGGCAACGCATGAACGGCGATGCCTTCCTCGATCAGGGCCTTCGCCTCGTCAGGCGAGGCTTCGCCATAGATGCCGCGGTGCTCAGCCTCTTCGTAATGGATCTTGCGGGCTTCCTCGGCGAACTTGTCGCCGACATAGTCGGCGTTCTCCTCCACCGTCTTTCGCATCTCACGCACCATCTGCATCATCATGGCAAGGCGCGGATCGACCGGGCCGGCAACCATCTTCTGCGGCCCGCTGTCCTTCGCGTTCGACTTCATGGGGATGCCCGGAGACATCAACTGCTTCTCGACCCTCGCCGATCCGCACACCGCGCAGGACACAAGTCCTTGCGCGGCTTGCGCGTCATAGGCGGCGCTGTCGCGGAACCAGCCGTCGAAGCAGTGGCCCTTGTCGCATATGAGGTCATAGTGGATCATCTAACAGACGTAGCAACGCCAGCGGGTGGATTCAAGATTTCCAGATCGAAGCTGCAGTCATGTGTCAGCACCGGGATGCGCCGCCGCGCATGATGGACTGTGGAGAGGTCGAGGTCCGCCACCACCACCTGCGGCTCTGTTCCCGCCTCTGCAAGCACCTCGCCCCAGGGTGAGGCGATGAGCGAATGGCCAAAGGTCTGGCGCCCCGACTCATGCGTTCCGCCTTGCGCGGCGGCGAGAACGAAGCCGCCCGTCTCGATGGCCCGCGCCCGCAGCAGCACCTCCCAATGGGCCTGGCCCGTTGGAACGGTGAAGGCCGATGGCACTGTAAAGAGGGTGGCGCCAGCCTGCGCGAGCGAGCGATATAGCTTCGGAAACCGCATGTCGTAGCAAATGGTAAGGCCCAGCTTGCCGAAAGGCGTGTCCGCCAGCACGGCAGCATGGCCCCCTTCATAAGCATGCGACTCGCGCAAGGTCTCGCCAGTCGGAAGGTTTACGTCGAACAGGTGAATCTTGTCGTACCGGGCGGCAACCGTGCCATCGGGCCGGAACAGGAGCGAGCGGTTCAGCAGCTTCTCTCCCGGCCCCTTGAGGGCCAGCGAGCCGATGTTGAGCCACAGACCAAGCTCCGCCGCCAGCTCCGAAAAAGCCTGGACACTCGCATCTTCGTCTTCCGTCCTCGCAAGCGACTTCAAGCGAGGACGGTCGGGTTCAAGGATATTGGTCATCTCCGGCGTGGAAACGAAATCGGCGCCGTCGGCTTTCGCAGCACGAATCATCGTCGCTGCATCAGCGATGTTTCGGGCCATGTCGCGGCCCGAACGCATCTGTATGAGAGCGGCGCGCAAGCCTCAGGCCGGTTGAAGCAGCGTGTCGAGTTCGCCGCGACGGTCAAGCTCGTGAATGTCGTCGGAGCCGCCAACGTGCCTGTCGCCGATGAAGATCTGCGGCACGGTGCGTCGGCCACTGGCCCGCAGCATCATCTGCTGGCGGCGCGTGTGGTCCTGCACATCGATTTCATCATAGGCAACGCCCTTCCTCTTCAGCAGCGCCTTGGCTGCGTGGCAGTAGGGACAATAGGGCGTGGTGTAGATCGTGACTTTCGGAGCTGAGTTCATGGTGATTTCAAATATGTAGCTTCGCAGGCGCCGGGACAAGTGCGAAACTGAGCAGACTGACCGACCGGGCACCGGCAGCCTTCAGCACCACGGCACACGCCTCCGCCGTGGCCCCCGTGGTCCGCACATCGTCCACCAGCAACACGGACTTGCCCGCAATCGAGACGGTGCTCGCTTCCGATATCAGGAAAGCACCCTTCACATTTTTCCGCCGCTCGGCGTGGTCGAGCCCGACCTGGCTGCGGGTCCGCCGCCCGCGCATGAGAAAGCCTGGCTCCCACGCTTTGCCCGAGAGGCGCGAGAGTTGCTGGGCCAGATAGGCCGACTGGTTGAAGCGCCGCCGCCACAGGCGCCAGCGGAAGAGCGGTACCGGAAGGATGACATCGGCATCGCGCAGTATCTGGCGTCCAGCCCGCGCCATCATCCGCGCCATCAGCTTTCCCGCCTCCTGCCGGTCCTGGTATTTCAAGGCATGGACAAGCCCGCGCGAGGCCTCGTCAAAGATCACGGCGGCGCGCGACCTGTCCCACACCGGTAGATCGGCAATTGCGGCAGCGCTCAGCGTGCCTGGGCCCTGCTCATAGGCAAAGGGCGTTCCCAGCATGTCGCAGACCGGTTCGTCGATGTGCTGGAGCTTTCCCCAGCACGGCACGCAGAGGCTGGCAGGTTCGCCCACCGGTACGCCGCAGCCGAGGCATTGGCTGGGTGTCACCAGATCGACGAAACCCCGCCAGGCGAGTTGCGGCAGGCGTGTCAAAGGCAGTTCCATGACGCAACGGTAGCACAGTTGCCGGAAGGAGGTGGAATCGTGGATTCGGGAAGCGAATTCGTTTAACAGCGGCGCCGAACACCTGACTGGAGCCCAAATGTCCTTCACCCGTGCCGATCTCGACCGCTTGTCGTCCATCATGGCAGAAGCCGCCGAAACCGAAATCATGCCGCGTTTCCGCGGACTGGAACTGGGTGGCATCCGCGAGAAGACCGGCGCGCTCGACCTCGTGACGGACGCTGACGAACAGGCCGAATGGCGCATCCGCGATGCCTGCAGGGACGCCTTCCCGCACGCCCTCTTCGTGGGCGAGGAATCGGTCGCGCGCGATCCGTCTCTGCTCGCGAAGATCAAGGATGCCGATTTGTGCATCATTGTCGATCCGGTGGATGGCACGTCCAATTTTGCCTGGGGCCTGCCGCTGTTCGGCGTCATGGCGGGCGTCGTCTCGAAGGGGCAGACGGTCGCGGGCCTCATTCTCGATCCCGTGGGCCGCGACTGGCACAAGGGCCTGAAGGGCTATGGCGCCTGGGCCGAGAGCGCAGCGGGCAAGACGCGCGACCTTGCCGTTGCAAAGCCCGACAAGCTCTCCGAAATGACGGGCCTCTCCTCCTGGTACCTGATGCCGGAACCGCAGCGCTCGAAGACGGTGGCAAGCCTCGCCAAGACCAAGGCTTGCTTCAACTATCGCTGTGCGGCTTATGAGTATCGCCTGATTTCCGAAGGCCTCGTTCATTTCTCGCTGCACTACAAGCTGATGCCGTGGGATCATGCAGCGGGTGTCCTCATCCATGCCGAGGCCGGTGGCTTTTCCGCGCTGCTCGATGGCACGTCCTATGACGCGACAAAGCATGAAGGCGGCATCGTCTCGGCTCCCGACCGCGAGACCTATGACCTGATCCTGCGCGAGCTGGTGGGCTGATGACGGACGGCGCGCCGCTGTTCGACCGTCGCCTGTTGGCCGAGCGGGCAAGGCGCAAGCGCAAGCCCGAAGCCAATATAATGACCACCACGATTGCGGAGGAGCTTGCCGAACGGCTGGGCTTCGTCAATCGCAGTTTCGAAAACGCCTGCCTCATCGCTTCGGAGCCGGAGGCAATCGCGGCGCGGCTGAAACAAGCGGGGCAGGTTAAGAACGTCGAATGCCGCACGCCTTCAACGAGTGACGATCTGGCGCTCCCGCCTGAACGCTATGACGCCCTGTTCAGCATCCTTGACCTGCAAGCCTTCAACGATGTTCCGGGCGCGTTGATCCAGATGCGCCGCGCCCTGAAGCCCGATGGCTTGCTGCTCGCCTGCCTCTTCGCGGGCGACACACTGGCCGAGCTCCGCCAGTCATGGCTTGCGGCTGAAACCGTGGTGGCGGGCGGTGTCTCGCCGCGCGTGGCTCCCATGGTCGGCATGCGCGAACTGGGGGGCCTGTTGCAGCGCGCGGGCCTTGCATTGCCCGTGGCCGATCTCGACCGCACCATCGTGCGCTATGCCGATGCCATCGGATTGATCCACGAGATCCGCGAGCTGGGATTGTCCAACAACCTGCACGGCCGCTCGCGCAAGCCCGTCACGCGCGGGCTGCTTGGTGCCGCCGTCAACACCTATCAGAACAATTTCGCCGATGCCGATGGCCGAATCCGTGCCACCGTCGAAGTCGCCTGGCTCACCGGCTGGGCGCCGCATGAAAGCCAGCAGCAGCCCCTGAAGCCCGGCAGCGCCAAGGCAAGGCTGGCGGATGCGCTGAAGGTGGACGAGAAGAAGCTCTGATCAGAGCAACTCGACGAGATGCGGAATCAAGGGAACATCCGCCGGCGGCATCGGGTAGTCGCGGAGCTTCAACGGCTTGATCCATGCCAGCGCCTGCCCCTCGGCCCCGATCACCTGCCCCTTCCAGCGGCGGCAGACATAAAGCGGCATGAGCAGGTGAAAGTCCGGATAGGCATGGCTCGCGAAGGTGAGCGGTGCGAGGCATGACTCGGCAACGTCGATTGCCAGTTCTTCCTTCAGTTCACGGATCAATGCGGTCTCCGGCCGCTCGCCGGCCTCGACCTTGCCGCCCGGAAACTCCCACAAGCCGCCCAGCTGCTTGTCCATCGGCCGCTGCGACAGAAGCACGCGCCCATCGGAATCGATGAGCGCCACGGCAGCCACCAAAACGATCTTCATGCGATCTAGCTGCGGTACGAGCCGTTGATGTCGATATAGCGATGCGTGAGGTCGCAGGTCCAGACCGTCGCCTTGCCCTTGGCAACGCCTACGTCCGCTTCGATCACGATATGCCGGCCCTTCATGTGCGGCATGATCTCGGCTTCCTTGTAGGTTGGGTCGCGCATGCCATTCTTCGCAACCGTCACACCGCCGATCCTGATCTTCAGCTTGTCGCGGATGGCCTTCTCTCCGGCCTTGCCGATGGCCATGACGACACGACCCCAGTTGGCGTCCTCGCCCGCGATCGCGGTCTTCACCAGCGGTGAATTGGCAACCGACATGGCGATCCTGTGAGCCGCCTTGTCATTCTCGGCTCCGGTGATTGCGATTTCGATGAATTTCTCGGCCCCCTCGCCATCCTTCGCCACCTGGTGCGCCAGGTCCATGCACAAGGTGTCGAGCGCTTTCGCGAAGCCCTTGAGGCGCACATCATCCGGCGAACGCAATCCGGCGAGAGCGTTGCCAGCGGCACCCGTGGCGAACATCAGCACCGTATCCGACGTCGAGGTATCGCCATCGACCGTGATGCAGTTGAAGCTGGGATTGACGCTCCGCGTGAGGAGCTTCTGCAGGATCTTCGCAGGCACCGCCGCATCGGTGAAGATGAAGACCAGCATCGTCGCCATGTCGGGCGCGATCATGCCCGACCCCTTGGCAATGCCATTGATGGTGATTGTCTTGCCGCCGAGTTTCACCTTCACCGTCGAGGCCTTGGGGAACGTGTCGGTGGTCATGATGGCGCGCGCCGCCGCCGGCCAGCGATCGGGATCCGCCTCGGCATTGAGGCCTGCGAGCGCCCCGGTGATGAAATCCGGGTTCAGGGGCTCGCCGATCACGCCCGTCGAGGCCTGGAAGATTTCACCAGGCCTGCACTTCAGGAGCTTGGCTGCCGACTTTGCGACCGCCGTGACGGTGGCAACCCCCGCCTTGCCGGTGAAGGCGTTGGCGTTGCCCGCATTGATCACGGCCGCGCGGGCTGTACCACCCGACAGGCTGTTGACGCACCAGTCGACGGGCGCGGAGCGGGATTTAGACTTGGTGAAGCAGCCGGCAACGGTGGTGCCCGGTTCCATGACCGCGAGCAGCACGTCGGGGCGGTTCTTGTAGCGGATGCCGGTCTCGGCCGCCGCCAGCCTCACGCCTGCAACCGGCGGAAGCTCCGGGAACGCCGCTGGTGCCAGCGGCGAAACCTCATGTGCCATGAACAGCCCCCCTCAAGGATGTCTGGACGTGCTTGTCCGTTTTATTGCTGCGGAAGAAGCAGGTCGCCCTTGCCGCTGGTGTCGCCGCCGGTTCCGGCATCGGCAGCGCCGCCCTGCTCCAGCGCCTTCTGCTGCTTTTCCTGGAAGGCCTTGGCGGCCTTGGCAGCGTCGTCGGCATATTTCTTGAGATCCTCGTCGACGATCTCGACTTTCGATGCGGCGCGGATCTTTTCCATCGTGTCCGCCACCTTCTTGCGCAGCAGCACGTTGCGGATCGCCGACTTCACCTGGTCGAATGGCTGGGCCACGCCCTGCTTGCGGTCTTCCAGGCGGATGATATGCCACCCAAAGTCGGTCTTTACCGGCTGTGAGGTCTCGCCCGCCTTGAGCGCAAAAGTGGCCTTGGAGAACTCCGGCACCATTTCAGGCGCCGTGAAATAGCCGAGGTCGCCGCCGTAGTCCTTGGAGCCGTCGAGGCTGAACTGCTTTGCGAGGTCCTCGAACTTCTCGCCCTTGGCGAGGCGGGCAAGGATGTCTTTCGCCTCTTGCTCGGTGCCAACCAGGATATGGCGGGCCCGCACACGCTCGGTCTGCTGCAGCTTGGCAGCTTCCCCGTCATAGACTGCCTTCATTTCCTCTTCCGTCACCTGCGGGCGGATCTTCTGGAAAAAATAGGCGTCACGGAGCGCCTTGGCCTGGTAGAGGGCGAGGCGGCGCTTGTATTCATCCGTGTCGGCAATGCCCTCCTTGACGGCATATTGAGCCAGCAGGTGGCGCTCGACGAGATACTCGACCACGAAGGGAAAACGGAGCTTGGGCGGGAGATCGGGCAGCTGGCCGATGATGTCGTCGGTTGCCATCTGTACTTCGGAAACCCGGATCTCGTGGCCGTTCACGATGGCGACAACCTTGTCCTCCTTGGGCTCTTCTTGCGCCGCAGCGGGAAGCGCAAGCGCCAGCCCCAGAAGCCCGGCAGCCATGGACGTATTCAGCAAACGACGAGAGAACGACATCAAATCCACCGTTTCAAAGTTCCTTCGACCGGCCCGCATGAACGTTGCTCTTTGACGTCCAAAGAAGGCAAGAATAAGCCTCTCGCGATCATGAAGAGGGCCGCAAATCGAGGCGCACATTGGTCCGGTTGCAACCCTGTGGCAAGGGGAGCGGCAGAGATTGAGGGCCCTGTTGCGCGGAAGCAACACATTGAAATCGCGCGATCTTGGCCCCATCTCACCGCCGGGCCACCGATTTAATTGACGGGTGCTGATTGCCCCCGCCCCATAACTTGACTAGAAAGCGCCTCGACGCCGGGGCCATTGCCTCCCTGAAGGATCGAATCATATGTTCGGATTGCGCGGTATTGCCGCAAAGATTTTCGGCTCCAGCAACGAGCGCAAGGTTGCGAAGTACCGCGGCCGGGTCGCCGAAATCAACGCGCTGGAGCCCGAAATCTCCGCACTCTCCGATGTGGCGTTGCGCGGACAGACCGCCATGTTCCGCGAGCAGCTGGCTGCCGGCAAGAGCCTCGACGACATCCTGGTGCCCGCCTTCGCCACCGTGCGCGAGGCTGCCAAGCGTACCCTGGGCCAGCGCCACTTCGACGTCCAGCTGATTGGCGGCATGGTGCTCCATGAAGGCCAGATCGCCGAAATGAAGACCGGTGAAGGCAAGACGCTGGTTGCCACTCTTCCCGTCTATCTCAACGCGCTCGCGGGCAAGGGAGTCCATGTCGTCACCGTCAACGACTACCTCGCCAGCCGTGACGCTGGCTGGATGGGTCAGATCTACGGTTTCCTCGGCCTCACCACCGGCGTCATCGTTCACGGCCTGACCGACGAGCAGCGCCGCGCGGCCTATGCCTGCGACGTGACATATGCCACCAACAACGAACTTGGCTTCGACTATCTCCGCGACAACATGAAGTATCATCTCGAGGAGATGGTGCAGCGCAGCCACAATTTTGCGATCGTCGACGAAGTCGATTCGATCCTGATCGACGAAGCGCGCACCCCGCTCATCATCTCCGGCCCCGTCGACGACAAGTCCGACCTCTACAATGCAGTGGACCAGTTTATTCCCGCGCTGACGGCCGAGGACTATGATCTCGACGAGAAGCAGCGCTCCTGCACGCTGACCGAGAAGGGCAACGTACACTTGGAGCAGGTGCTTGGCGAAGCCGGGCTGCTGCGCGGCACCAACCTCTACGATGCCGAGAACGTGACGATCGTGCATCACGTCCAGCAGGCGCTCCGTGCCCACAAGCTGTTCCAGCGCGACAAGGACTATATCGTCAAAGACAACGCCGTCATCATCATCGATGAGTTCACTGGCCGCATGATGCCTGGCCGGCGCTATTCCGAAGGCCTCCACCAGGCGCTGGAAGCCAAGGAGCAAGTGCAGATCCAGCCCGAGAACGTGACGCTCGCCTCGATCACCTTCCAGAACTACTTCCGCCTCTATGGCAAGCTTGCCGGCATGACCGGAACGGCGGCTACCGAAGCCGAAGAGTTCATGGACATCTACAAGCTCGACGTGCTCGATATTCCGACCAACGTTCCCGTCGCCCGCAAGGACGAAGACGACCAGGTCTTCAGGACAGCGCGCGAGAAATACGCAGCGATCACGGACGTGATCGAGGAAGCCCGCGTGCGCGGCCAGCCGGTGCTGGTCGGCACCACCTCGATCGAGAAGTCCGAGATCCTCGACCAGATGCTGAAGGCGAAGAACATTCCGCATGCGGTGCTGAACGCCCGCTTCCACGAGCAGGAAGCAGCGATCGTTTCGCAGGCCGGCGTTCCGGGCGCCGTCACCATCGCCACCAACATGGCCGGCCGCGGCACCGACATCAAGCTTGGCGGCAATCTCGAAATGCGCGTGGCGACCGAACTCGCCGATGTTCCGCCGGGGCCCGGGCGCGATGCCCGCATCGAGGCGATCAAGGCCGAGATCGAAGCGAACAAGCAGAAGGTCCTGGCCGCAGGCGGCCTCTTCGTCATCGGCACCGAGCGCCATGAAAGCCGCCGCATCGACAACCAGCTGCGCGGCCGTTCGGGCCGTCAGGGCGACCCTGGCCGTTCGCTGTTCTATCTCTCGCTCGAAGACGACCTGATGCGGATCTTCGGGTCGGAGCGCATGGATTCGATGCTGCAGAAGCTTGGCCTCAAGGAGGGCGAGGCCATCGTCCATCCATGGATCAACAAGGCGCTTGAAAAGGCCCAGCAGAAGGTCGAGGCGCGCAATTTCGACATCCGCAAGAACCTCCTGAAGTTCGACAACGTGATGAACGACCAGCGCAAGGTGATCTTCGAGCAGCGCATCGGCATCATGAAGGGCGAGGAGGTGGCGGAGACCATCGACGACATGCGCCACCACGTGATCCACGATCTCGTGTCGAAGTTCATGCCCGAGAATGCCTATGCCGAGCAGTGGGATGCACCGGGCCTGCGCGAGCGGCTGCGCGAGGCCATCGGCATCGACTTCCCCATCGAGGACTGGGCCAGGGAAGAAGGCATCGCGGACGAGGAAATCCGCGAACGCGTCACCAGGTCGGCTGACGAACTCTATCTCGGCAAGCGCCAGAAGTATGGCCCGGACATCATGAACCAGGTGGAAAAGACCTTCCTTCTCCGCACCCTCGACCAGCTCTGGCGCGATCATATCATCACCGTCGAACAGCTGCGGCAGGTCATCCACCTGCGCGGCTACGGCCAGCGCGATCCGCTGAACGAATACAAGACCGAGGGCTACACGCTCTTCGAGGCGATGATCAACAAGCTGCGCGAGAACGTGACCGCGCAGGTCATGCGCGTCGAGATCCAGATGCGCGACGCGGCCGAGATCGACGACCTGCCCGACGAGGACGAGCTCCCCTTCATGGAGGCGCACCACATCGACGCCACGACGGGCGAGGACGATGTGGGCGAAGGCCTGCTGCTGGTCGACATGGGCGAGGACGAAGACCTCAAGACCGCCGTAGACCCGAAAGACCCCGCAACCTGGGGCCGGGTTGCCCGCAATGACGCCTGCCCTTGCGGCTCCGGCAAGAAGTACAAGCATTGCCACGGGGCCTTTGCCTGAACAGGCTGGAGCGGCCCAGGTTCTCAAGACCTCCGTTACGCGGCGCTCGAATAGTTGATCGTGCCCATCATGCCTGCATTCATGTGGTAGGCGTGATGGCAGTGGAAGGCCCAGGTGCCGGGATTGTCGGCATCGAAGGTGACGGTCACCGTCTCGCCCGCGGGCACCAGCACGACATCGCGGATGGCTCCGTCGATGGCCATATTGCCGATGGCGGTGACCTTGAAATAGTGACCGTGAAGATGCATCGGATGGGCCATGCCCGTCATGTTGTGCATCATCACCGAGATGCGTTCGCCCTGCCTGACGGTGAAGATCGTGTCATGCATCATCGATTTCCCGTTGAGGCCCCAGACATAGTCGCTGCCGCCGCCCGTGAGCATGAGCATCTCGGTGCGGGTCACGGGCTCGTCCGGCGGCCTTGCGACGGCGCGATATAGAAGCTCCTGCGCGAGATCGAGCGCCGGGGCCGTGTCGCCGGCCTCTGAAATCTTCGGGATCGCAGCGCCTTGCGTGGCGAGGACCACGCCCGTTCGCATGTCCACGCCTTCGGGCCGGAACAGCACAGGAAAGGCACCGCCTCCGCCGGGAATCCGGATGCGGAGATCGGCACGCTGGGCGATGGCCAGCGGAAACATCGAACCGCGGACAGGATAGATGGCGCTGCCATCAACCGCGATCAGTTCGCCCTCGAGCGTCCCGAGATCGATCCACATGTTGCTGGCTGCCGCTCCGTTGATGATGCGGAGCCTGATCTGGCCACCCTTCTCCACCGTGACGACTTCCGGATCGTCCAGCGTGCGGTCGTTTGCGAGATAGGCGTCATAGACAATGTCGTTCAGCATGGCGCTTGCATCAGCCGAGGGCATTTCGCCCGTGCTGGAATGGTCCATCTGCGAGTGGTCCATCTGCGTTTGATCCATGGCATGACCCGCGTGAGCGCCACCCCCGCCCTGCAACTCCGACAGAATTTCCACCGGATCGCGGAACGTGAAGTCATGCAGCAGCACGACATGCTCCTGCCCGTCGAACAGCGGTTCCCTGGTCTCGCGCACGATCAAGGGGGCGGCCAGCAATTGCTGTTCCTGCAGTCCCATGTGGGAATGCATCCAGTGGGTGCCGGAGCGCGTGTTGATAAAGTCGTAGTCGTAGGACTGGCCGGGCCCGATGGGATCCTGCGAAATCATCGGCACGCCATCCTGTGCCGAGGGGGGCGTAAGGCCGTGCCAGTGGATGAGCGTCTCGGTATCGGTGTTGTTGAACAGTCTCACCCGGAATGGCTCACCCAGCAGCATGTCGAGTCCCGGCTTTCCATCCGGGCCGGTGAGGCCATAGACCGTGGCAGCCTTTCCCTTCACATCGAGCGTGCGCTTTGACACCGTGACGAGGCGCGGTGCTTCCTGGGCCCGAATCTTCCCTGGCATCAAAGGCAGGATCGCCGCCCCGGCCAGTCCGGCGACCAGTCTTCTTCTGTTCACGATCATGATGTTTCCATCCCTTGGCAGAGTTTCTTTGCCTGAACATGGGCACACCTCCCGCAAAAGCAAGATGGGCAACCCGCCACGCTGCCGGGCCCGGCGCGTAACCTTAACAGTACGAAGTGGAGCGCGCAGCGTATCAGAGTGGCGAAACTTTCAGCCAATCACTCAATCTTAGCGTTCGCCTTAACGACCCGTTCACGCGCGGCATGTTTAAGTCTCCGTCAATAACCGGCAGTGCCGCGCAGCACCTTGGAGCAAACCCCTGTGATCCACGCCCTCCACATCTGGAAGACCTTTCTCAAGGAGGACAAGGGGGCCACGGCGATCGAGTATGCGTTGATCGCCTCTATCCTGGGCATCGCACTGCTGCCGGTGCTGACCGACACCTCCACGGGTGTCGCCTCGCTCTACACCCGCGTTCAGGACTACTTCGACATCGTCAACGGCACGTAAGGCCAGAGAGCCTCAGATGCCGCGGCCGATCGACAGGAACTTCTCGCGCCGCTGCGTCCTCAGCACGTCTCCCGACACCCCTTCATAGGCCTTGAGCGCCCTCGCGATCGCCTGACCCGTGGCGTCGATGGCATCCGCCCGGCCACGATGCGCGCCGCCCTTGGGCTCGGCCACGATCTCGTCAATGACGCCAAGCTTCTTCAGGTCCTGCGCGGTGATCTTCATGGCTGCGGCGGCGTCCTTGGCGCGTGCCGCATCGCGCCACAGGATCGAAGCGGCACCCTCCGGCGAGATCACGCTGTAGATCGCGTGTTCCAGCATGAGTACCACGTTCGCCGTGGCAATCGCGATGGCCCCGCCTGATCCGCCTTCGCCGATGACCACCGAAACCGTCGGCACGCCGAGCGACAGGCAGCAATCGGTGGAGCGTGCGATGGCCTCGGCCTGGCCGCGCTCCTCCGCGTCGATGCCCGGGTAGGCGCCGGCCGTATCGACAAACGAAATGACCGGTAGCCCGAAGCGGTCGGCCATTTCCATGAGCCGCACGGCCTTGCGATATCCTTCAGGCCGCGCCATGCCGAAGTTGCGCTTGAGCCTGGACGTCGTGTCGTTGCCCTTCTCTTGGCCAATGACCATGACTGGCTGGTCCTGGAACCGGCCAAGCCCCCCCACCACGGCAAAATCCTCGGCGAACTTGCGGTCACCCGCCATCGGCGTGAACTCGGTGATGAGTGTGTCGATGTAGTCGACCGCATGGGGGCGCTCGGGGTGGCGGGCCACCTGGGCCTTCTGCCACGGATCGAGGTTGACATAGAGATCGGACAGGAGCTTGGCGGCCTTCTTCTCAAGCCCCTTCACCTCATCGGCGATCGAAACCGAATTCTCGCCGGCGGCCAGCGTGCGCAACTCGGCAATCTTGCCTTCGAGTTCGGCAAGAGGTGCTTCAAAATCGAGATATGTGGGCATTGGGCCTCAAGGGTCTGTGTCTGGCGCGGAAACTGGCCGCTGGGACGCGGGAAGTCAACTTTTCTTGGCAAGCGGATGGTGGGTCTCCACCACCTCCCGCAGCCGGTCGGCTTGCACATGGGTGTAGATTTGTGTCGTGGAGATGTCCGCATGTCCCAGCATCTGCTGGACGGCACGAAGGTCGGCGCCGCCTTCCAGCAGGTGGCTGGCGAAGCCATGCCGGAGGACGTGGGGAGACACCTTCGCAGCATCAAGGCCCGCCTCGTGGGCCAAGGCCTTGAGATCGAGCGCGAAATGCTGGCGCGTCAGGTGGCCTGCCGCCCCGAAGGAGGGGAACAGCCACTTCGATCCACCGCCATCGGCCTTGGCAAGGATGCCCAGATAGTCCTTGAGGGCGGCGCGTGCCGGGCCAGACACCGGCACCAGCCGCTCGCGCCCGCCTTTGCCCTTGACCAGGATGAACTGTTGCTCGGACGTTGCCGCCTGCACCGTGAGCCCGACGAGCTCCGACACGCGGAGGCCGGTTGCATAGAGCAATTCGAGCAGGCATAGCATGCGCCACGCTTTGAGAAGCGCCTTTCCCTCTGCCTTATCCAGCCGGGCGCGGGCTGCCGCCACGAGCCGCCCGACGTCGTCCTCCGAGATCATCTTGGGCAGCGGCCTGGCCGCCCGCGGGCTCTCGATGGCCGTTGCCGGATTGTCATGGCTGAGGCCGTCGCCATGAAGGAACCGGTGGAACTGCCGGATGGCCGACAGCTTCCGCGCAGCCGAACTCCGCGCCATGCCGGAGGCCTCGAGCCCCGCAAGGTGCCTGCGGATCTCGTCCGGCCCCGCAGCCTTGAGATCGGGCGTTTCTTCCGCATAGGATTCGAGGTCGCGGCGGTAGGCGGCAAGTGTGTTGGCCGAGGCACCGCGCTCGGCCGCCATCATCTCGAGAAACCGCTCGATGAGCCTGTGCCCGCGCGCGCCTGGCGGGGCTTCACTTTGCGCGGAGTTTTTCACTGGACAGCGGCTTCACGATTTCGGTCTGCTCCGGCGGGAAGTGCGCCAGCGCCCATGCGCCGCCATAAATGGCGCCGCCGAGGCACGCGATGACCAGAAGGAATTTGATCGTATCGGGCATGGGTCCAACCGTTGAAGCGCGAGTCTAGCGGTTAAGGCCCGCTTCGGAAAGCCTTTGCGATGCCTGGGCATGCGCGATAGAACCGGGCCAAGTCGGGAAGCAGAGCAGGATGGCACGCCGTTCGATCGCAAAGGAGGCCGAAGCCGTGCGGCAGCGCTTGGGGACGCACCCCATCGTGCTCGTGGGGCTCATGGGCGCGGGCAAGACCAGTGTCGGGCGCCGGCTTGCGGAAAAGCTGGGCATTCCCTTCATCGATGCCGATCACGAGATCGAGGCGGCGGCGGGCAAGTCGATCGCCGAAATCTTCGCCGATCATGGCGAGCCCTATTTCCGCGAAGGAGAGCGCCGGGTCATCCAGCGCCTGATCAGCAATGGCGCGCAGGTGCTTGCAACCGGTGGCGGCGCCTACATGAATGACGAGACCCGCGCGCGCATCCAGGAGCATGGCATATCGGTCTGGCTCAAGGCCTCGCTGCCTTTGCTTATGAAGCGTGTCATGAAGCGGCAGGACCGGCCCCTGCTCAAGACCGAGGACCCCGAGGCGGTGATGAGGGCGCTGATCGAGAAGCGCTACCCCGTCTATGCGCAGGCCGATGTCACGGTTGAAAGCCGCGACGTGCAGCACGGCCAGATGGTGAACGATGTGATCCGCGCGCTGGCGCAATGGAACGGCTGGGACGGCCAGAAGGATGAATGACGTGAAGGACGCCGAACGGCGCGAAACCGTGCCTGTGTCGCTGGGCGACAGAAGCTATGAAATCGAGATCGGCGAAGGCCTGCTCGCCCGCGCGGGCGACATCGTGGCGCCCCTGCTGCGGCGGCCGATGACGGCCATCGTGACCGACGAGAATGTGGCGGCAGCCCATCTGGCAACACTTGAGCGCGCGCTGGCCGCCCGCAGCATCCGCTCCACCGCCATCATCATGCCGCCCGGCGAGGGTACCAAGAGTTTCCGTCATCTGGCCGATCTCTGCGATCGCCTGCTTGGCGCCGGTGTCGAGCGGCGCGACCGCATCATCGCCTTCGGCGGCGGCGTCATCGGCGACCTCGCAGGCTTCGCGGCGGCAATCCTGCGGCGCGGCGTGGACTTTATCCAGATCCCGACGACGCTGCTCTCCCAGGTCGATTCATCAGTGGGCGGAAAGACCGGCATCAACTCGTCCCACGGCAAGAACCTGATCGGTGCCTTCCATCAGCCGCTGGCCGTCATCACCGACATTGCGCTGCTCAACACCTTGCCGAAGCGCGAGTTGGCCTCCGGCTATGCCGAAGTCGCGAAATACGGACTGCTGGGCGACGCGGGCTTCTTCGAATGGCTGGAGGGTGCGGCGCCGGCCCTCATGCGCGGCGATTCGCAGGCCCGCATCCATGCCATCCGCAAGTCCTGTGAAGCGAAGGCGAACATCGTCGCGGAGGACGAGACCGAAACAGGCGTCCGCGCCCTGCTCAACCTCGGCCACACCTTCGGCCATGCGCTTGAATCCGCAACCGGCTATTCGCAGCGCCTGCTTCACGGCGAGGGCGTATCGATCGGCATGGTGCAGGCCTTCCGTTTTTCCGAACGCCAGAAACTCTGCGCGCCGGGCACGGCAGAACGCGTGGCGAAGCATCTGAAGGGCGTGGGGCTTCCCATCCACGCCTCGCAGATTCCGGGTGAGCTTCCGCCGCCCGCGACACTTCTCGACATCATGCGCCAGGACAAGAAGGCCCAGGCGGGCCGGCTCACATTCATCCTGGCGCGCGGCATCGGCGAGGCCTTCATCGCGAAGGACGTCTCCGACCATGATGTGCTTGATTTTCTCACGGAGGATCTTCGACAGCGATGAGTCTCGATCTCGGGTTCACGATCGCAGCAATACTGTTTCTTCTGGTTCTTTCAGGTTTCTTCTCCGGCTCGGAAACGGGCTTGACCGCCGTTTCCCGCGCAAGGCTCACCGAACTCGAGCGGCGCGGGAGTGCCAGGGCGACGATGGCTCTGGCTCTCACGGCGACACGCGAACGCCTCATCGGCGCGCTGCTGCTTGGCAACAACGTCGTCAACATATCCGCCTCCGCGCTGGCAACCGTTGCGCTTGTCCGCATCTTTGGCGACTCGGGCGCCTTTGTGGCCACGATTGCCATGACCGCACTGGTCCTGATCTTCGGCGAGGTTCTGCCCAAGACCTATGCCATTGCCTATCCGGATCGCGTGGCGCTGGCCGGTGCTCCCATCATCCGTGTGCTGGTAGCTGTCTTCGGCCCCGTCGTGATGCTGGTGCAGTACATCGTCAAGATGGTTCTGCGCGTGTTCGGCGTCGACATTGACGGCGCGCAGAACGTGCTGTCGGCTCACGAGGAATTGCGCGGCGCCATCAATCTCCATCACAAGGAAGGAACGGTCGTCAAGAACGATCGCGACATGCTGGGCGGTATCCTCGCGATGCAGGATCTCGAGGTGGCGGACATCATGGTTCACCGCACGCGAATGACCATGATCGACGGCGACGAAGATCCCAAGGACATCGTCGGCATGGTGCTGAAAAGCGGCCACACCCGCATTCCCGTCTGGAAGGAAACACCCGACAACATCATTGGCGTGCTGCATGCAAAGAATCTCTTCGCCGCACTCCAGAAGCACAATGGCGACGCCACGAAGCTGAACATCGAGGACATCCTGTCGCCGCCGTGGTTCGTGCCCGACACGCGCGCCATTCCGGACCAGCTCAATGCCTTCCTCAAGCGCAAGAGCCACTTCGCCATCGTGGTCGACGAATATGGCGAGGTACAGGGCCTCATCACGCTCGAAGATATCATCGAGGAGATCGTCGGCGACATCAAGGACGAGCACGATGCCGTTGCCATGGGCGTGCGTCCGAAGCCAGACGGCTCCTATCTTGTCGATGGCGGCGTGGCGATCCGCGACCTGAACCGCGCCTTCGACTGGGCGCTGCCCGACGACGAGGCCAACACCGTCGCAGGCCTCGTCATCCACGAGGCGCGGACGATTCCAGAGGTAGGCCAGGCCTTCAGCTTTCACGGCTTCCGCTTCGAGATCCTGAAAAAGCGCCGGCATCAGGTGACGGCGATCCGCATGGCGCCTCTCAAGCGGGACATCGATGAGTCCCAGAGCGGTTGACCTCGTCATCGTCGGCGCAAGCTTTGCAGGACTGATCTGCGCACGGACGGCTGCACTGCGCGGATTGAAGACCGTCGTCATCGAGGCCAAGGAAGAGCCCGGCGCCCGCATCCACACCACGGGCATCCTGGTGAAGGAGGCCGCCGACGAAGTCGACACGCCGCCGCAATTCTCGCGCGCCATCCACGGCGTCCGGCTGTATTCGCCATCGCTCAGGCACATAGATCTCTCGTCGCGCGACTACTACTTCCTGACAACCGACACGGCCGGGCTGATCCGCTGGTTCGCCGACGAGGCGCGGCGCGCCGGAGCAGACATCATCTGTGGCCAGAAGGTGGAGCAGGCTACGCGAGTGGAGGGTGGCGTGAGCCTTCCGCAATTCAATCTCGAAACGCGCTATCTGGTCGGGGCCGACGGAACCCGTTCGACGGTGGCGAAGCTCTTCAATCTTGGACGCAACGAGCGATTCCTCACCGGACTCGAGATTGAATATCACGACCTGCCGAAAGCCGATCCCGATCTGCTGCACTGCTTTCTCGATACGAAGCTGGCGCATGGCTATCTTGCCTGGGTGGCGCCGGCACCGGGATTCTTTCAGGTCGGTCTCGCCACCAACGACCGCGTGAAGCCAGACCTGAAGGCGTTTCTCGCTCACACTGAAAATGTGTTCGGCTATTCGGCGGCCACAGTGAAGGAGCGACGCAGCGGCCTCATTCCCTGCGGCGGTCCCGTCTCGCCCTTTGCTGCGCCCAACGTGTTGCTGATCGGCGATGCCGCGGGGCACGTCTCGCCCTTGACCGGGGGCGGCATCAGGCTCGCCTTCCGCTATGGCCGCCGCGCCGGGCAGCTCATTGCGGACCACCTGACGCGCCACGGGCCGCCGCCCGGGCAAGTGCTATCGAAAGAGATGCCGGGATTCGGCAAGAAGTTGCTGCTGCGAAAGGTCATGGACATCGGCCCGCCGAACTGGCTCTACGACATGATCATCGGAACCGCCCCGATGAGCTGGTTCGCCCGGCAGGTCTATTTCCATCGCCGGAGTGAAACGCCCGTCAAACCGGCTTCAGAACCTGAACCATAGGCTGGGCGGAGGCACAAGTGGTGCCACTGAACTGGCTTGTTCCCGCGATGGGCGCGGGAACGCGCGCGCGGTCGATCTTCTGGAACCCCAGCCGCTCGAAAAACCCGGCAGCCGATTGTGTGAGCAGATAGGCCGCCTGCGCGCCGCCGTTCCGCGCTTCCGCCAGAAGCTTCAGCGTGATGGTGGAACCTAGGCCACCCTTCTGTAATGTGGGCTGCACCGCAATGGAGCGCAGCAGCACGGCATCGCCCCTCCGTTCAAGACCGCCACAGGCCAGAAGCGCTCCGGCCCCATCCACAATGCCGAGGATGGACTTGCCCGAAAGGTCGTCTGCGGGAAGCTTCGCTCCTTCGAGGAGTTCGAGCAATCGCGCGTCATCATCCTTCAGAACGGCGAATGCCAGTTGCGGCTCTGCCTGTGGTGCGGATGCCTGTATCGCCAGGGCGTGAACACGCTCGCGGAGTTCCTCCGCAAGCGCTGCATTGACCATGCGATGCTGATCGACGCGTGACTTGCCGCGGAAGGCTTCCGCTACGATCTTCACCCTGAAATGGCTTTCACCATCGGGCCGCGAGCCCGAATGGCCGGCATGCTGGTGAGACTCGTCGATGACCTCCAGCGCCGCAGGCGAAAATCTTTGCATGAGCTTTGCGGAGATTGTTTGTCCAACGGGTCCCAGTTCGGTCTCAGGCGTCATCTTGTCTTCCATTCATGCCAAGGCTTGCTTGCGGGCGCCTCTATCATCATAATCACACGCGATGAAGCTCGATTCAAAATACTTCGACAAGATCCGCGTGAAGCCCTCTGCTGAGAAGAAGGCTGCCGAATCCATTCCGCAATGCGAATGGCCGGACTGCCCGCGCCCCGGCCGCCACAAGGCCCCCATGGGCCGTGGACACGAGGGCAAGTTCTTCAACTACTGCACCGTGCATGTGCAGGAGTACAACAAGACCTACAACTACTTCTCGGGCATGAAGGACGACGAGATGCAGGATTTCCAGAAGGAATCCCGCCTCGGCCACCGCCCCACCTGGAAACTCGGCCAGAACGCCACTGCAACCGCCTCAAGCGTGCGCCGCAAGGCTGCCCAGATGCGGTCCGATCCCTTCGGCCTCAACAGCACCGCCGAAAAGCAGCCAGGCCGCCACACCTCGGGCCGCGCCCTGCGGTCGACCGAGCTGAAAGCCCTGCAAACGCTGGGTCTGGACGATGCCGCAACGGCTGATCAGGTGAAAACCCAGTACAAGACACTGGTGAAACGCCTTCACCCCGATGCCAATGGTGGCAGCCGCGCGAACGAGGACACCCTCAAGGCAGTGATCCAGGCCTATGACCATCTGCGTTCCAGTGGGTTCTGCTAGTCGGGCAGGAAGCTTGCCCTCGCCTGCCTGAACGTCTAAAACCCGCCGCCATCGAACCCCCGGAAGATGAAGATCTCATAACATGAATGCAAAGGCCAATGGCGAGGCGAACGGCATGCCCGACATCAAGGTGTCGGTGAAGCAGCTTTTCGGCTTTGAATCCAATCTCGAAGTCCCCGCCTATTCCAAGACGTCGGAACATGTTCCGGACCTTGACGAGGACTATCTTTTCAACCGCGAGACGACCCTCGCCATCCTGGCGGGCTTTGCCTACAATCGCCGCGTCATGGTGACCGGCTATCACGGCACCGGCAAGTCGACCCACATCGAGCAGGTCGCCGCCCGCCTCAACTGGCCGTGTATCCGCATCAACCTCGACAGCCACATCAGCCGCATCGACCTGATCGGCAAGGATGCGATCGTGCTGCAGGACGGCAAGCAGGTGACCGAGTTCCGCGAAGGCATCCTGCCCTGGGCCTACCAGCACAATGTGGCATTGGTGTTCGACGAATACGACGCCGGCCGCCCGGATGTGATGTTCGTGATCCAGCGCATCCTCGAGAGCTCGGGCAAGCTCACGCTGCTCGACCAGTCGAAGGTGATCCGCCCGCACGCCGCCTTCCGCCTGTTCTCGACGGCCAACACCATCGGCCTTGGCGACACGACCGGCCTTTATCACGGCACGCAGCAAATCAACCAGGCCCAGATGGACCGCTGGTCGATCGTGACGGCGCTGAACTACCTCCCGCACGCGCAGGAAGTGGGCATCGTTCTGGCGAAGTCGAAGCAGTACCAGAACGACAAGGGCCGCAAGATCATCTCGAACATGGTCCGCGTGGCCGACCTGACCCGCAATGCCTTCGTGCAGGGCGATCTTTCGACCGTGATGAGCCCGCGCACCGTCATTACCTGGGCGCAGAACGCCGAGATCTTCGACGATGTCGGGTTTGCCTTCCGCGTCACCTTCCTCAACAAATGCGACGAACTTGAGCGCAGCGTGGTGGCGGAGTTCTACCAGCGCTGCTTTGGCGAGGAACTGCCCGAGTCCTCCGCCCACGTCGCGATTGCGTGAGTGACAGGCGGTGGCCGCTGACAAGGATTCACCGTCGAACGAGTTCAAGCGCGTCCTCACCGTCGCGATGAAGACCATTGCCGAAGACCCGGAACTCTCCGTGGCCTTCGGCAACGAGCAGCCCACGATAGCGGGCAACCGGGCAAAGCTGCCGCAGATCTCGAACGAGCTGAAGGCTTCCGACATCGCCATCGTGCGAGGGCTTTCCGACAGCTTCGCGTTGCGCGTCGCCAATCACAACGACAAGGTTCACGCGCACTACCAGCCGCAGGGCAAGAACGCGCGCGCCGTATTCGAGTCCGTCGAGCAGGCCCGCATCGAGGCGCTGGGCGCCAATGCCATGCCCGGCATGAAGAACAATCTGGCAGCCATGCTGGACGACCGCTACCGCAAGAAGGACGTCGCCCGCTACACTGACCGCAAGGATGCCCCGCTGGACGAAGCCGTGGCCCTTCTGGTGCGCGAGAAGCTGACAGGTGAACTGCCGCCCGAGGGCGCCCGCACCATGGTCGACCTCTGGCGGCCATGGATCGAGGAGAAGGCGGCCCAGCAGCTCGTTCATCTCAACGAGAACATTCACGACCAGGCCTCTTTCGCCCGCATGTCGCGCGACATCATCGCGGCCCTCGACATGGCGGATGAGCTTGGCGATGACCCCGACCAGTCCGACCAGAGCGACGAGGACAACCAGCCCGACGAGGATTCTGGCGAGCGACAGGAGACACCCGAAGGCGAGGAGCAGGAAAGCTCCCAGCAGTCCATGGAGGAGATGCAGGACGCCGAGGGCGAATCCGAAGCAGCCGAAATGGACGCCCGCCAGATGGATGTCGACGAACAGCCCGATGACGAGGCTGGCGAAGAAGAATCCGAAGGCGAAGAGCCGTGGCGTCCGCAACTGCCGTTCTCGTCACTCGCGAACGAAAATTTCTACAAGGTCTTCACCAACCAGTTCGACGAGGAAATCTCGGCGGAAGAACTCTGCGATGCCGAGGAACTGAACCGGCTCCGCAGCTATCTCGACAAGCAGCTCTCGAGCCTTCAGGGCGTTGTCGCGCGGCTGGCCAACCGGCTGCAACGCCGCCTGATGGCGCAGCAGAACCGCTCATGGGATTTCGATCTGGAAGAAGGCGTGCTCGACGCCTCGCGATTGACCCGCGTGGTCATCGACCCCATGCACGCGCTCTCCTTCAAGATGGAGCAGGACACGGAGTTCCGCGACACCGTGGTGACGCTGCTCCTCGACAATTCGGGCTCGATGCGCGGCCGCCCGATCACGGTAGCCGCAACCTGCGCCGACATTCTGGCCCGCACGCTGGAACGCTGCGGCGTCAAGGTCGAGATCCTCGGCTTCACGACGAGGGCCTGGAAAGGTGGGCAGGCGCGCGAAAAGTGGCTGGCATCGAACAAGCCCGCCAATCCCGGCCGCCTCAACGACCTCCGCCACATCATCTACAAATCGGCAGACCTGCCGTGGCGCCGTGCGCGCCGCAACCTCGGGCTCATGATGCGCGAGGGTCTCCTCAAGGAGAACATCGACGGCGAGGCGCTGATCTGGGCACACAACCGGCTGCTGGCCCGCCAGGAGCAGCGCCGCATCCTCATGGTCATTTCCGACGGCGCGCCGGTCGATGATTCCACGCTGTCGGTGAACTCGGGCAATTATCTCGAAAAGCATCTCCGTCAGGTGATCATCGACATCGAGACGCGCTCGCCCGTTGAACTGATCGCCATCGGCATCGGCCATGACGTGACGCGCTACTACAAGCGCGCCGTCACCATCGTCGATGCCGAGGAACTTGGCGGCGCCATGACCGAGAAGCTGGCTGAACTCTTTGCCGAAAAGGCCGGCCCCGAGACGCGGCGCTCCGCCCGCCCGCCCGCGAAGAAGCGCGCCAAGGCTTGAGCCTTTCACGCACTCGCCGGGCAGTTCTGACTGCAAGCTTGTGTGGCCTTGTCGCCTTTGGCGTTTTCGGTTCGCGCATGTCCGGAGACGCTGCCGGGAAGTCCCGGCTGGAAGTTACAGCTACGCAGATCTCGTCTTTCAACACGATTGGAATAGGCACCGAGTTTGGTCCCTTCGCATGGCGCGGCGGTCTGACGCTCACTGGCAACACGGATGACTTCGGAGGTCTGTCCGGCATTACCCTGGGCATGAATTGCGAAGAACTGCTGAGCGTCAGCGACAGGGGTAACTGGTTTCAGGCCAGATTGTCTTACGAGAATGGTCAGCTTGCCGGCGTGTCCGAGCCTCGCATGACTCCGGTGCTTGACAGCAAGGGCAAGCCGCAGCGCAACAAGTCCTGGGCGGATGCCGAGGCCCTGGCACCTCTGGGGAACGGAAAGATCGGTGTCGCTTATGAGCGCAAGGTCCGTTTCGGCGCCTATGACTTCGCCTCGAAGGGCACGTCTGCCTCCTTCGAAGTGATCGTCCATCCAGCCGAGATCGACCAGGGGAAAGAGAACGGTGAAGTCGAGTCCTTCGGGCTGCTGCCGACTGGCCGTTACATTGCAATCGCAGAGAGACAGCGGGATACCAATGGTAACATCCGTGCGTGGATTTGGCGGGACAAAGATGCGCTTGCCTTCAGCATCGCGCGTTATGGCTCATATAATGTCACCGATCTCGCGGTTCTCCCCGACGGGACGATACTGACGATGGAGCGAAGCTTCACGCGGCGTTCGCTGCCCGGCATGGTGATCCGCCACTTCGACCCCAAGGACGCAAAACAGGCCGGTACCATCCACCCCACTCTGTTGCTGGAGGCGAGCGTGCCCTTCTATGCGATCGACAACATGGAAGGCATCGCGGTCTGCGACCGCGATGGCGAGACGCGCGTCACGCTCCAGTCCGACGACAATTTCAACGCAGGCATACAGAGCACCATCCTGCTCCAGTTCGCCTATCGGCCGAACTGAAGCCCTATTCGTATTTTTCGAGGAACGCCTCGACGCTCAAGGCCCGCATGTCATCCACTGCCTGACCAAGCCGGTTGTGCGGCCAGTCCCACCAGCCCAGCGCGATGATCCGTGCACTGATCTCAGGTGGAAACCGCCACTTGATGCGCCGCGCGGGAATACCGCCAACAATGGCGTGAGGCTCCACGTCCTTCGTCACCACGGCACCTGCCGCTACGACTGCGCCATGCCCGATGCTGACGCCCGGCAGGATGATCGCCCCATGCCCGATCCACACGTCATGCCCAATCGACACGGCATCGGCGATCCGCAAGGCGCGGAAATCCTTGTCGAGTTTTGCGCCCACGAAATACTCATTCGGCCTGTAGGTGATCTTGTGCTGGCTGATGCGGTCCATCGGGTGGTTCAACGCATTGATGCGCACGTCTGCGGCGACGGCGCAGAACTTTCCGATGGTCGAGTAGATCACTTCCGAATGCCTTTCGACATAGGAGTAATCACCCAGCGTGGAGTCGCAGAACTGCACGCGCTCTTTGAGTTCAGTGAAGCGCCCCAGTGTGGCGTTGCGCAGCGAGACAGAGCCGTGAACGCGCGGCTCTCCGTCACGAGGGGCAGAGGGCGGCAGCCGACGAGGCTCGCTGGGAACGGTCATGTGGCATACATAAAGGAAAAGCCGCCCCGGTTGGAGCGGCTTTGTAAGACTTTGAGTTTCTGACGGATCAGGCGGCGGCCTTCGCGGCCTCGACCTTCTTGGCGATCGAACGCTTCAGGCGCAGCGCCTTCTCGGAAAGCTGGTCATTGCCAGCCTTCAGCAGGAACGCGTCGAGACCGCCGACATGCTCTATCGACTTCAGCGCGATGGCCGAGATGCGCAGACGATAGGTGAGGCCCATCGTGTCGCTCATCAGGCTGACGTCGCACAGGTTCGGCATGAACCGCGTCTTGGTCTTGTTGTTTGCATGGCTGACCTTGTTGCCAACCAGGGCGTTCTTTCCCGTCAATTCACAACGGCGAGCCATAAGCGAAACTCCACAATAAATATAAGTCCGGACGGCACGACGCCTCCGGCTCGGATGGGCGGTCTATAGTGGGAGTGGCCGTGGCGGTCAAGTCGCCCGGCTCGGATTTTCGTGTCTCCCGGCGAAATCCATGCTGTCCCATTTTGGCACAGCATGGTTAACGGAAAATCGTGTGGGGTGGAGGCCACACCCTTAAAACAGGAACGCTCTTGTGGGTCAGAAGGACAAAATCTACCACATCTTGCGAGAACAAAAGAAGAAAATGCCGTGAGCAGCGATTCGGGCACCCTACGTTCCCCTTTGCTGGCTCTTCCTTAAGTTCTGAAGCAGGCCACCGCCTGATCTCTAAAGATTTCGGAAACCATAACCGGCCAAAGATAAATGCCGGTGCCCGATATTGCCTGGTTTCCAGCATCTGACAGCCGGTTCAGCTCGCTATCCTCCGGCACCAAAGTGTGGATTTGCTGGGGAACAAAACCGGAATTTCAATCGGTCAGCGATTCGGGCCAGCTTCGTTCTGGTTTGAATCCAGACCCTAATGGTGTGGTTCAGAACGAGGCAAAATTCCTTGACCTTCAGGGACATGAGTCCCAAGTGTTCAATAACGTTTTTCAAAGCCCGTTGTTGATGCCGCCTGCCAAGACCGTGACTGCTGTGCTGGGTCCGACCAACACGGGGAAGACCCACCTCGCGGTGGAACGCATGCTGGGCCACGGCAGCGGCATGATCGGGTTGCCCCTTCGGCTGCTGGCGCGCGAAATCTATGACCGGGTGAGGCTGCGAGCGGGAGATGCTGCCGTAGCGCTCGTCACCGGTGAAGAGAAGATCATTCCCGTCAATGCGCGCTACTGGATCTGCACGGTGGAAGCCATGCCGTCCGACGTGAATGTCCCGTTTCTCGCAATCGATGAAGTGCAGCTCTGTGCGGACTTTGAGCGCGGCCACATCTTCACCGACCGCGTGCTCAACCGGCGCGGCCGGGAGGAAACCATGTTGCTGGGTGCCGGCACCATGCGGCCCATTCTGGAGAAACTGCTGCCCGGCATCAGTTTTGTGGCTCGCCCTCGCTTCTCGCAACTTCTCTATGCTGGCCAGAAGAAGATCACGCGTCTCCCACGCCGCTCGGCCATCGTCGCCTTCTCGGCTGACATGGTCTACGCCATGGCCGAATTGATCCGCCGCCAGCGCGGCGGCGCTGCCGTGGTTCTGGGTGCCTTGTCGCCCCGCACCCGCAACGCGCAGATCGCGCTCTACCAGTCAGGCGACGTCGACTACATCGTCGCGACCGATGCCATCGGCATGGGGCTCAACATGGACGTGGACCATGTGGCCTTCGCGTCGACCCGCAAGTTCGATGGCTTCCAGTACCGGCAGTTGAACCCCTCCGAGCTTGGCCAGGTCGCGGGCCGTGCGGGCCGCTACATGAATGACGGTACCTTTGGCGTCACCGGCGAGGCCGATCCATTCGACGACGAAACTGTCCAGCGCCTTGAAAGTCACAACTTCGATTCCGTGCGGATGCTGCAATGGCGCAACCGCGATCTCGATTTCTCGACGCTGGAACGGCTGAAGCTGTCACTCAACCTTCTGCCGCAGGCCCAGGGCCTCACCCGCGCGCAGCCCAACGCCGACCTTCTGGCCCTGGAAGCCCTCGCCCGCGACCCGGCGACCCGCGACCTCGCCCAGAGTCGAAAGGATGTGGAACGGCTGTGGGACGTCTGCCAGATTCCTGACTACAGAAATATTTCGAACTCGGAGCACGCCTCGATCGTTTCGCGGATCTATCAATATCTGCAAACCGGCAACGGTTTCATCGATGAGGACTGGTTCGTGCGGCAATTGAAGTTCTGCGAGAACACGCAAGGCGACCTGGATACGCTGTCGAACCGCATCAGCCACGTCCGCACATGGACCTTCGTCGCTAACCGTCCCGACTGGCTCAAAGCGCCTCTCTATTGGCAATCCTACGCGAGAGAGATAGAGGACAAGTTGTCGGACGCCTTGCATGAGCGCCTGACACAGCGTTTTATCGACCGCCGTACCAGCGTGCTGATGAAGCGCCTGGCCCAGAAGGAAGAATTGATGTCGACTGTTGAGGAAGATGGCGCCATCCACGTGGAAGGCGAATACGTGGGCCGGATCAAGGGCTTTCTGTTCGTGCCGGATGGCACGGCAGAAGGTGCCGAGGCCCGCGCGCTGAAAGCCGCGGCCTTGTCCGCGGTCGCCGCCGAGATCACGGCGCGCGCCAAGGCGGTCGCCGGTTCCTCCGATACGGCCCTGAAGCTGACCCGGGACGGCCAGATTATCTGGAACCATGCGCCCGTGGGCCGGATCGAGCCGGGAGCGACACTCTTGAAGCCGCGCGCAACCGTCATCGCCGGAGACCAGCCCTCGGGGGGTGACCGCGAAGAGGTTCAGGCCCGGCTGCAGAAATTCGTCGACCGCCACATTGCGGCAACGCTCGAGCCGCTCATCAAGCTCGAAGAAGGTGAAGGCCTCGAAGGCATCGCACGCGGCATCGCCTATCGGCTGGTCGAGACGCTGGGCGTGCTGCCGCGTGACCAGGTGACCGAGGAAGTGAAGGGCCTGAGCCAGGAAGACCGCGCCAAGCTCCGGTCGTTCGGCGCCCGCTTCGGCGCCTTCAATGTCTATGTGCCGGCCCTCCTGAAGCCCGCGCCGACTGAACTCCGACTGCTGCTCTGGGCCCTGAACCTTCAAAAAGAAGGCAAGCTTGACCCCGCCAATCTGCATCAGCCTCCCGGCCAGGGCCTGACGTCGGCCAATTTCGACCGCTCGACGCCCAAGGGTTTTTACGGCGTGTGCGGCTATCGCATCTGCGGCTCCCGCGTCGTCCGTATCGACATGCTGGAGCGCCTCGCCGACATGATCCGCGATCGGGTCTTCTGGCGGCCGCGCTTTCCCGAGGAGCAGCGCCCCGCAGGGTCGGTCGAAGGGGGCGGATTTACCGTCGTGGCCGACATGATGTCGCTCGTCGGCTGCTCGGGCGAGGACTTCCTCGGTATCCTCAAGAGCCTCGACTACAAGATGCAGAAGAAGATGGTGAAGAAACCGGTGGCAAGCGCCGGGACTCCCGGAAAGAACCCGCAGGAAATCCCCGTCGTCCCCCCCGACGAAACACCGCCACCTGCACCGCTGGAAGACCCGCAACCCCCGGAACCCACCGCTCCCCCGGCGGAACCGCCAGCCGAGCCGGCGACGCCCGTCGAACTCCCGCCGGCACCAGCTCAGGACATAATGGCTGCCGAAACAATCCCGGAGCCTGCGGTTTCGGAGTTGCCAGCCGAGGCGTCTGCGGAAGCCGTAACCGAAACAACCACGCAGGAAGCGACCGCCGAGGAAGCGCCTCCCCAGGAAGTGGCTACAGAAGAGGTCGAGATCGAGATCTGGTGGCCCAAGGACACCGGACCCTTCCGGCACCGGCCCGAGCGGCAGAAAGAGCAGAACCGCCGCCCGCCGCAGCGCGCCCGTGAGGCGTCACCGGTCAAGCCTGCGGAAGGTTCGGAAGCCAAACCGGAGGGTGAGC
>NZ_JBGSOZ010000167.1:0-62361 GCF_041738905.1 Aestuariivirga sp. | reverse complement strand
CGCAGAGTACTATCATTCGGTTCACCCGCTGGGTTCTCCATGATGGCCTCATATGGTTCAGGTTAAACTGCTGATAATTATACCTGAATCGGCGCAATGCCGCCACAAATCAGTATGTCATCTGGCGAATGCGGGTTTATGCAGACCGCTGATCAGGACTTCCGGAAAATTATGAGAACCTGCCCCAGCCTGATGCCCCACTTGCTCACCGTGGATCGGTTGAGCACGGTGCCATCGCCTGTTTCATAGAAGACGTCATCGAATGTCATTGCGATCATGCGGCTGCCTACGGCCAGGCGAAGCTCCGAGACGAGGTAGGCCCTGCCGGAATCGAAGCGTCCGTGTGCCACCGATACTGCATCCTCGCACGTGCCGGTGAAGTTCTGGGAGTCACCGCGTGTCAGCGACCAGGTCCGGTGCTGGCGCTCTCCGTCGTCGAACAGGAAATCCTCGTCCAGCATGAGGGTGTTGCCACTCGCAATACCGACAAGGCCGACAGTGAAACGGCGCTTGATGCGTCCCGACCTGTCTTCGAACACCCCTGAAGCATTGGTACGCCCCTCGAAGAAGGCGAGGAGATCGAAGCTGGCATTTTCGTTGCGCTTGAGCATGTCCGGACTACGTGGACATGTTTGAAGCCGATCACTTCGGCCGGCGGAAACGGTAGACCCCAACATCAATGGCGTGATCGGCGAAGCCCGCCTCGCAGTAACATAGATAGTAGCGCCAGCGGCGGCGGAAGGTTTCATCGAACCCGAGCCTCGCGATGCTGCTCCACGAGGATTCGAAACGGTCGCGCCACAGCGCCAGCGTCCTGGCGTAGTCCGTGCCGAAGGTCTGGAGCGTCTCGAAGGCAAGCCCTGCGCGCGCCGCCTGCTCGGCAAGGATCGCCTTCGTGGGCAGCATGCCACCCGGAAAGATGTAACGCTGGATGAAATCCGTGGTCTTGCGGTAGCCGGGATAGAATCGCTCGTCCATGGTGATGGCCTGTACCGCCGCGCAGCCGCCGGGTTCGAGCCTGTCGTGCAGCACGCGGAAATATGTGGGCCAGTTCGCTTCACCGACGGCTTCGATCATTTCGATCGAGGCGATGGCATCGTAGCGGCCCGTGTTGTCGCGGTAATCCTCGAAGCGCAGCTCGGTCTTTCCGCCAAGACGTGCTTCCGCAAATGCTAGCTGCTCGCGCGAAATGGTGAGGCCGGTCACTTCATGGCCGCGGCTCGCCGCCACCTCCGCAAAGCCGCCCCATCCGCATCCGATTTCGAGGATGCGCGAGGGCTTGCCAAGTTCGAGGGCGTTGAGAACCAGATCGTATTTCGCGGCCTGTGCAGCCTCGAGGTTCTGGGCGCCTTTCCCGAAAAACGCCGAGGAGTAGCTCATGGTCTGGTCAAGCCAGTGGCCATAGAAATCATTGCCGAGATCATAGTGGGCACTGATGTTGCGCCGGGACCCGGCCTTGGTATTCGCGCGCATCAGATGAAACAGGCGGTCGAACAGGCTCTTGTAGAAGACAGGACCCGCCGCGCTGTCCAGCGTGTCGCGGTTCTGCAGGTAGAAGCGCAGCACGGCGGTAATGTCCGAACTGTCGATGTCGCCGACCATGTAGCTTTCGGCAAATCCGACGGCGCCGCGCCTGATGGCGCTCCAGACGGGGCGGTAGTTTCTGACCTGCAAGTCACAGGCGGGACCGGGGTGCTCGAAGCCGATCATGTGCCGCGCGCCAGACGGCAGCGTGAGCGCGATGCCACCCTTGAGATCGCCCGGAAGGAGCTTCTTGCCGATGGAGTGGATGATCTGGCCGAGAATGCCCTCGTGGGTCGGCAACGTATCGGAACTCATGGTTTGGTACTGACCTCAGGCAAGATGTCGACGGTGTGGTTTGGAGCCTCGGGGCGAGGCTTCAGCCGAAGACCTTTCCACCAGAGCCGCAGTGCCTGCAAGTGGATTGCACCGATCACCTTGAAGGTCAGGAAGGGAAGACCCAGAAACGAGCGCAGTAGATTGCGGTCATCGAGGGGGCGCCTCACACCGCTGACATAGGCGTTGAGAATGGGCCTCTGATTGACCGTCAGGGCAACGCCCAGCGCCATCTTCTCCCCCGGGGCCGAAAAATGGAAGTCATAGCGGCCCTCAACCGCATTGAAAGGCGAAACGAAGAAATGCTTTGGCGCCGACTGCGACAGCGTTTCGCCCACGGGCACGACGTACGAATGGCGGCCGCCGAAGGTGTTGTTCACTTCATAGATCATCAGGCGCGGGCGGTCTTCGGCATCGAAACCGTAATAGACCGTGAGCGGGTTGAACACATAGCCGAAGACGCTTGGATAGCAGAACATGAAGATCCGCTTTACGTCCCCGCCGGCTCCCGCCTCCCGCACAAGCCGCCAGGCGTGGTCGCGGATCGGCGTGCCGTCCCCTGGGCCGTGATTGTTGTCCATGATGGAGAACAGGTTTATCCGGTTGTAGCTGAACAGCCGGAGGCGTTTGCTGGTGCTGGCGAGCTGGTCGACATCCGCAAAAAGATTGAACACCCGGTAACGGAGCACATGGCGCACCGGATTGAGCCGCCGATGCACGACCTCACCCTCGTATAGACAGGTCTCTGCCATTCTATCCGGCCGCTTCCGGATGGCGGAGCGACGGGGCGGACGTGGCAGCCAGATGAATCCGCCCGGACTCGCCCTGAACCGACCAGGGTCGCCTGACGCCGCCCAATTGCTCAGCTACCGCAAGCCCGGCCTGGATACCGTCCTCGTGGAAGCCCGATCCGAAATAGGCGCCGCAGAACCAGGTCCGCCGCAGCCCCTGGAGCTTCCAGAGTTCGCGCTGGGCCGCCATGGCCGCGGGGTCGAAGACAGGGTGCGCATAGTCGAACTCCGCCAGCACCCTTGAATGATCCGGCTCTTCAGCGGGGTTGAGGCTCACGAAGACCGGTGCCTTGACGGGAAGGGGTTGCAGCGCGTTCATCCAGTAAGTCACAGAACTGGTCGAGGCCGCAGCCGGCGGCAGCGCGGACAGATAGTTCCAGCTGGACCACAGGCGGCGGCGTTTCGGCATGAGGCGTTCATCACGGTGAAGAATGGCACGGTTGCGGGAATAACGGAAGGCACCCAGCACGCGGCCTTCCTCCGGACTGGCATCCGCCAGAAGTGCCAGCGCCTGGTCAGCATGGGCAGCGATGACCACGTCATCGTAGACCTGCTCCTCGCCTTCGGCTGACTGTACGACAACGTCGGATTCAGTGCGGCGGATGCTCCTGATCGGGGTCCTCAGGCGCGTTTCGAAAAGGCCATCGCGCATGATGCGGGAAACATATTCGCGCGAGCCCCCCCTTACGGTACGCCATAACGGCCGGTTTGTGAGTTTCAGAAGTCCGTGATTGTCGAAGAACTTCAAGAAGGCCTTGGCGGGATAGTCCCGCATGTCACCCGGAGCCGCAGACCAGATGGCGCCCGCCATGGGCAGCAGGTGACGGTTCAGAAAATAGTCGGAATATTTCTCGGCCCGCAGGAACTCCGCGATCGTAACGTCATCGGGCAGGCTCGGAAGTTTGGCCAGCGTGGTCTTGAAGAAGCGGGGAATGTCCCGCATCAGGCTCCAGTGGCCGGGGTTCAGCAGGTTTTGCGCCTGCCCGACAAGTTGAAGCAGGCTGGAGCCCGCATATTCATACGCACCATTGCCCATCGAAACGGCAAAACTCATGTTGGAGGGCGCTGTCGGAACGCCCAGATGGTCGAACAGCGCGGCAAGGTTCGGATAGGCGGGCGGATTGTAGACGATGAAGCCCGTGTCCACCGCCACGTCGCGTCCATCGATGTCGCAGTCAACGGTATTGGAATGGCCGCCCGGCCTGTTGTCAGCCTCGATCAGTGTGACGCGATGCCGCTGGGACAGGAGCCAGGCAGCGGACAAGCCGGAGATGCCGGAGCCGATGACGGCGATATGTCGTGGTTGCAATTCAGAGCCCCTTATTGCGGTCTGCTACGCCTTGCGCCGCCGCCCGGATCATTGATCCGGTCTCCCGGAGAAGCCGTAATCTGCGCTGAACAGGGGAAACAATGTTATGTTGGCCGTCATGGAATCGGCAGACAAGAAGCAGGATCAGGAGAAGCAGAGGCAGGAAACCCAATTCCGCGCCCTGATCAAGCGTGTGGCTCAAAATCACGACCGGCAGGCATTCGCCCAGCTGTTCGACCATTTTGCGCCCCGCCTCAAGAGCTTCATGATGCGGAAGAACACCTCGCCTGAACTGGCCGAGGATCTGGTGCAGGAAGCGATGATCGCGGTGTGGAAAAAGGCCGGTCTTTACGAACCCACGAAAGGCTCGGTGACGACCTGGGTGTTCACCATCGCCCGGAACCTCAGGATCGACCGGATACGGCGCGACGTGCACATGCCGATGACCGAGCTTGGAGACTACGACGAGCCGTCGGACGCACCTGAGGGGGAAGAACTGCTGGGCCGCAAGCAGGAGGATGGACTGGTCGCGAAGGCGCTCAAGAACATTCCCGACGAGCAGCGCCAGGTTCTGATCCTGTCTTTCGTGGAAGACATGCCCCAGAGCGAGATTGCCACGAAACTCGCCATACCGCTTGGAACCGTCAAATCGCGCATGCGACTGGCTTATGGCCATCTGCGCCGCATCCTGGAGACCGGACTTTGAAACCTTCACATCATCTCGACAGCAGCACCGTCCTCGCCTACGCGGCGGGTACCCTGGACGAGGCTTTCATGATCGTTTCTGCGGCGCATCTTGCCATGTGCCCGGTCTGCCGGAAGGCCGTACATGAGGCCGAGGCCCTGGGTGGCGAATTGCTTGCGCGCCTGGACGACACCAAAATCTCCGCCGATTGCCGGGCCCGCACCCTGACGGCCCTCGACCAGGCGACGCTGCACCGGCTGCCGGTGCCTGCTCCGCATTCCGAGCTTCCCGTACCCCTTGTGCGCCTCCTGAATGTGACTTCATTCGACGACATCGCCTGGAAGAAGAAGGCGCCGGGCGTGTCGATGTGCGATGTCAGGCTGCCCTCCTATGCGAAGGGCCAGCTCAAGCTGCTGCGTATCGGTTCCGGGCGGGCCATGCCGGAACATGGTCATGGCGGAGAAGAGATCACGCTGGTGCTGAAGGGCGCCTACATCGACCACATGGGCCGTTTCGCACGTGGCGATGTTGCCGATCTCGATGAGGAGATCGAGCACAAGCCGATCGTGGAGCAGGACGGCGATTGCATCTGCCTCGTCGCCACCGAGAGGCCCACGCGCTTCAAGTCGCTCGCCGCCCGCATCATGCAGCCCTTCGTCGGCATTTGACATTGCCTGAAAACCTGCCCTGGCGGACCGTCTGGGTCACAGGTGCGTCGACCGGCATAGGCCGCGAAATTGTCCTTCAGCTCGCCGCTGCGGGCGTCAAGGTCGCGGCCTCTGCGCGCTCTGCCGAAAGACTGGCAGGACTGGGAGGGAACGTTCTTGCGGTCCCCCTGGATGTAACCGACGCCTCTTCAACACGAACGGCGGTTGATCTTATCGAGTCGAAACTTGGACCCGTTGACCTCGCGATCTTCGGCGCCGGAACCTATGCACCAGTTGATGTCAATTCGATCAACCCCGCAGATTTCGCGCATATGATGACCACGAACTACATGGGCGTGGTCAACTGCCTTGCGGCGCTTGCACCGCGGATGACGGAGCAAGGACGCGGGCATATCTCGTGGATCGCGTCGGTTGCTGGCTATGCCGGCCTGCCGAAGGCGGCGGCCTATGGGCCGACCAAGGCTGCCCTGATCAATCTCGCGGAATCTCTTTACCCGGAGTTTCGCCGGCAGGGCGTCAGGATCAGCGTGATCAATCCGGGCTTCGTGGAAACCCCGCTCACCGCGCAGAATGATTTCGAGATGCCGTTCCTGATGAAGGCAGACGAGGCAGCGAGGCGCACCATCGAAGGCCTGGCGTCCGGCCGGTTCGAAGTGGCATATCCCCGCCGCTTCGCCGCGATCCTGAAATTCGCGCGGCTCTTGCCGTATCCGCTGTTCTTCAAGCTGATCGACAAGGCCATATTGAAATAGAATTCCGGCCTGCGAGGCAAGCCGGCTGGAATTGATCATACATGACGTTGAGAAGATTGGAGCGGGCGAGGCGAATCGAACGCCCGACCCTAACCTTGGCAAGGTTATGCTCTACCCCTGAGCTACGCCCGCTTCCATATCCGAAACCGGCGAGTGGCCGGTAGGTGCGCGCGTTATTGCCTAACTCCCTGCCAAATGCAAGAACAACCTTGCTACATCACTTTCAGAGGAAAAACGGCCGCCATGCCCGCGACCCGCGACGATCTGCTTGCACGCTTCAAGTCCTTGGGAATAGAGACGAAAACCAAGGATCACGCCCCTGTCTACACGGTCGAGGAGGCGCGCGCATTGCGCGGCGAGATCGAAGGCGGGCATTGCAAGAACCTGTTCCTCAAGGACGACAAGGGCAACATCTGGCTTATCGTCTGCCTCGAAGAATCGCAGATCGACCTCAAGGCGGCCCCCGCCAGGATTGGTTCGCGGCGGCTGTCCTTCGGGAAACCCGACTTGCTGATGGAGGTTCTGGGCGTCGAGCCCGGCTCGGTGACGCCCTTCGGCCTGATCAACGACACGGACAAGCGGGTGAACGTGGTGCTCGATGCCGCCATGATGGCGCATGAACTGTTGAACTATCATCCATTGCAGAATACCGCGACAACCACCATCCGCTCGGCCGATCTCGTCACCTTCATCCGGTCTCTGGGCCATGAGCCCAGGATCGTCGCGGTGGCTTGACCTGGCGCATTGAAAAACAAGGTCATTTGTTCCATCTAGGACGATGAATTCAGATTGAGGGATAATCCATGAGCATGATCATTGGCGGCCAGAACGATGGCAGCAAGGCTGCAGGTGCAACGGCGGGAGACCTGATCAAGGACTCGAACACCCAGAACTTCATGCAGGATGTGATCGAGCCATCCCGGACAACACCCGTGATCGTCGATTTCTGGGCGCCGTGGTGCGGGCCGTGCAAGCAACTCGGCCCGGCGCTCGAGAAAGTCGTGAAGCAAGCCAACGGCAAGGTCCGCATGGTGAAGATCAATGTGGACGAGAACCAGCAGCTCGCGGCACAGATGCGCATCCAATCTATCCCTGCGGTCTATGCCTTCGTCAACGGGCAGCCGGTCGATGGGTTCATGGGGGCACTTCCTGAAAGCCAGTTGAAGCAGTTCGTGGACAAGCTCGGCGGCCAGGGCAGCATGGCCGAGGAGATCGAGGCTGCGGTCGCAGAGGGCCGCGCCGCTCTCGAGGCCCAGGATATCGAGACGGCGGCACAGATATTCGCTCAGGTCCTGCAGGTCGACCGTGAGCATGTGGGCGCGATCGCCGGTCTCGCGCGCTGCCAGATTGCCATGGGGGATCTTGAGAATGCGCAGGCCACGCTCGCGCTGGTGCCGCCAGCCAAGGCCAATGATCCGGACGTGCTCAGCGTCAAGGCTTCGCTCGAGCTTGCGCTAAACCCGGTCGACGTATCCGAGATTGGGACGCTCAAGGCCCAGATCGAGAAGAACCCCGACGACTTCCAGGCCCGGCTCGATCTTTCAATCCTGCTCAATGGTGCGAATGAACGCGCGGAAGCCACCGACCAACTGATCTACATCATACGCAAGATGCGTAGCTGGAACGAAGAAGCGGCACGCAAGCAGCTGGTCAAGTTCTTCGAGGCCTGGGGTCCGAAGGACGAGTTCACGCTTGCCGGGCGCCGCAAGCTGTCCTCCGTCCTGTTCTCCTGAGAGGTGCCATGAGCTTTCTCGACCGCTATCGAAGCCCCGCCGATCTTCCACAGCGCGTCCCGGTGTTCCCGCTGTCCGGGGCGCTGCTGCTGCCGCGCGCCGATCTTCCGCTCAACATTTTCGAGCCGCGCTATCTCGCGATGATCGATCACGCGCTCTCGACGGACAGGCTGATCGGAATGATACAGCCCGTCCCCGAGCAGAGTGATGCCGATGCCCCGTCCCTGCTGAAGGTCGGATGCGTGGGCCGGATCACGTCCTATGCCGAGACGCCCGATGATCGCATGGTGATCACGCTGACCGGTGTCAGCCGCTTCCAGCTTGTCGAAGAACTGGCCGTCACCACACCCTACCGCCAGGTGATTGCAAACTATCATCCTTTCGCCGTCGATCTCGTCAGCGATCCGGGTGCAAGCGAAGTCAACAGGCCGGCACTACTCAAGGCCTTCCGCGACTATCTCGACGCCAACAACATGAATGCCGACTGGGGGCAGGTCGATGCCGCCTCGACGGAGGTGCTGGTGAATACGCTCTCGCTGCTGGCTCCTTATCCGCCGCAGGAAAAGCAGGCGTTGCTGGAGGCGCCCGACCTCAAGGCCCGTGCCGATGTTCTGGTGGCGCTCACCGAAGTGGCCCTGCGGCGCATGTCGCCCGGCGGCAAGCCGCGGCTGCAGTGACCATGGCCGACATCCGCACCGATCCCCGCCTGCTGGAACTACTCGTCTGCCCCGTCACCAAGACCAGGCTCCAGTATGACGCGGCGCGCCAGGAACTGATTTCCAGGGCCGCCGGCCTCGCCTATCCGATCCGCGACGGCATTCCGATCATGCTGGCCGAAGAGGCACGCGAGATCGGCCGTGAGTGATCCGTGGCCGGAGGAATTGCGCCTGAGGTCAGGCGGAACCCATCTCGCCGTCAGCTTCGACACGGGTGAAAGGTTTCAGCTCGATGCCGAGTATCTTCGCGTGGAGAGTCCCAGCGCCGAAGTGAAGGGCCACGGGCCCGGCCAGGAACAGCTGGTCTGGGGCAAGCTCAAGGTGAAGATCGCAAGGCTGGAGCCCATCGGCACCTATGCTGTCCGAATCGTGTTCGACGATGGCCACAGCACGGGGCTCTTCACCTGGCCCTACCTCCTGAAGCTCGGGCGCGAACGCGAGACGATCTGGCAGGCCTATCTCGACAAGATCGCCGCCGCGGGGTTCAGCCGGGGCTGAGGCCTGCCCGCGTCACACCTGTTCGCCCCGCAGCAGCTTCGGCAAGGCGCCGGAAATGCCCGCTGCTTCCGAGACGAACACCGATTTCAGGCCGCCCATGCGGTTCACCGCCATCAGCCCGGCCCGGCGCAGAAGCGTCAGCACCGGATTGGTGTTGGCGAAGAGGCGGTTCATGCCATCCATGGCCGCGCCCGTCGCTACCGTGTCGAATCGGCGCCATTGGGTGTAGCGGTCAAGTATGGCCTCGCTGCCGATGTCGAGCCCCAGTGCCGCCGCATCGTGGATGCATTCGGCCAGTGCCGCCACGTCGCGCAGCCCTAAGTTGAAACCCAATCCGGCAAGCGGATGCAGCACGTGGGCGGCATCGCCCGCCAGCGCCAGCCGGGGGCCGGTGAAGCGATCGGCCACGTACATGGCAAGCGGATAGCCATGGCGGCCCGAAACCATGTTGACCGTGCCGAGGTGCGTGCCGAAGCGCAGCCGCAGTTCTTCCTCGAACGCGTCAGGCTCCAGCGCAAGAAGACGCTCTGCTTCAGCGGTCCGCTCCGACCAGACCAGCGAGGAGCGGTTGCCGGGCAGCGGCAGGATGGCAAATGGTCCGGACGGCGTGAAATGTTCCTCGGCCCGGCCCTCATGGGGCAGCTCGTGTTCGACCGTAGCCACGAGGCCCATCTGGTCGTAGGGCCAGCCCACAAGCTTGATGCCGGCTGCCTCGCGGGCCGGTGAGTTGCGCCCGTCGGCCGCGACGATCAGCGAGGCGCGCAGCGTGGTTCCGTCCGCCAGCGTGACAGCGGCGAGACCTGGCCCGAAGTCGTAGGCCTCGACCTTCTCGCCCACCACGAAGCGGATGCGGGGCGATGCAAGGGCTTCATCCAGCATGGCGCCATAGAGATGGCGATTCTCTATCATGTGGGCGGATGGGCCGCCCTTCATGTCATCTGGCCCGAACTGCAGCAGCACGGGGCGGGCATCGCCGGGCCTTGTGCTGTCGGTGACGATGATCTCCGCCATGGGCTGGGCTTCGCTGGCCACCGATTGCCAGATGCCGAGTGCCTCGAACATGCGGCGCGCGGCGGCCGTGATGGCGGAGGCGCGACCATCGAAGCTGTTGCGGGCGAAGCCGCGGGGGTCCTTCGCATCGACCACGACGACGTCCAGCGGGCGCTTTGCGCGTCTCCCGCCAAGGGCCAGGGCAGCTGCAAGCCCGTTCAGGGCTGCGCCAATGACGATGATATCGGATGGTTTGGACATGATTGCTTTTCAGACTGTTTCCTTACCGATTACAGGCGGTGCGTCGTCGCGGATCATTCTGCACATAATTAGGGCAAATGAAAAAAACTGCCTTCTTTTACGGCGTAAACATTCTGGAAAGAATTCGGCCAGAGTCACAATATCATGATTTTTCAAAAGCTTATCTGATTCAGTGAATCTGGCACGCTTCTTGTTTTGCACTGCATCACAACACACAAGGGGTGGTGCATGAAATATGTGATCGCAATCATTAAGCCGTTCAAGCTCGAGGAGGTGCGCGAAGCCCTCGGGGGGCTCGGCATCCAGGGCATAACCGTCACCGAAGTGAAGGGTCATGGGCGCCAGCGCGGCCATACCGAGTTCTACCGCGGTGCCGAATACACGGTGAGCTTTGTTCCCAAGGTCAAGCTCGAGCTGGCCGTGGACGAGGCCATCGCGGACCGGGTCATCGAAACCATTCAGCTGGCCGGCCAGACCGGGCAGATCGGTGACGGCAAGATCTTCGTCCTGCCGCTCGAACAGGCCGTGCGCATCCGCACCGGCGAAACCGGCGCCGCAGCGCTCTGACAAAGAAACAAGGGGTAAGACATATGACGTTTGGTGTTTACAAACCCGCAAGGTCGCTGGCCGTGGCCACGGCCGTGCTCCTCGCGGGCATCTTGCCCGCTCTCGCGCAGGAAACCGCGCCCGCAGCGCCAATCATGGACAAGGGCGACGTCGCCTGGATGATGACATCGAGCCTGCTCGTTCTGTTCATGGCACTCCCGGGCCTCGCGCTGTTCTACGGTGGACTCGTCCGCGCCAAGAACATCCTCTCCATCCTGATGCAAACGACGATGATCGCCGCCGTGATGATGGTGGTGTGGGTCGTCTACGGCTATTCCTTCGCTTTCGGCGGCAGTGAAAACGCGTTCTTCGGCGGCTTTGCCAAGCTGTTCCTGAAGGGTGTCACGCTGGAATCAATGTCCGCGACATTCACATCAGGCGTGGTTATCCCCGAATACCTCTTCATCACTTTCCAGATGACGTTCGCCGCCATCACACCGGCGCTCATCATCGGCGCCTTCGCCGAGCGTGTGAAATTCTCGGCCGTGGTCCTGTTCTCGGTGCTTTGGGCTACAGTCGTCTACTTCCCGGTCGCGCACATGGTCTGGGATGCCAATGGCTATCTCTTCAAGCTGGGCGCCATCGACTTCGCCGGCGGCACCGTCGTCCACATCAATGCCGGCATCGCGGCACTCGTCGGTTGCATCATGATTGGCCCGCGCCGCGGCTATGGCAAGGACATGATGGCCCCGCACTCCCTGCCGCTCTGCCTCATTGGCGCATCTATCCTCTGGGTGGGCTGGTTCGGCTTCAACGTCGGTTCCAACCTTGAATCGAATGCCGGTGCGACGCTTGCGATGATCAACACATTCGTTGCAACCGCAGGCGCCATCGTGGGATGGAGCCTCATCGAAACCCTTCATCGCGGCAAGGCGTCGATGCTCGGCGCTGCATCGGGCATGATCGCGGGTCTCGTGGCAATCACGCCGGCCTGCGGCACCATCGGTCCTGTCGGTGCCATCGCTCTGGGTGCCCTCGCCAGTGTCGTCTGCTACTTCTTCGTCTCCGTGGTGAAGAATAAGCTCGGATACGATGACTCTCTAGACGTCTTCGGCATCCATGGTGTCGGCGGTATTGTTGGCGCGCTTGGAACCGCATTCTTCAGCGCGGGCGCTCTGGGTGGCATCAAGGGTGATGACTATGCGGTCGGCGCACAGTTCATGATCCAGCTCACGGCCGTCGTGATCACCGTGGTCTGGAGCGGCGTCGCCTCGGCGATCCTGTTCAAGATCGTTGATGTTGTCGTCGGCCTTCGCGTCAAGCCCGAAGTGGAAACCCAGGGCCTCGACCAGCCGAGCCACGGCGAAGTCGCCTATCACAACAGCTGACCGACTACATATCCACAGAATGCGAGGGGCCCGGTTCATCCGGGCCCTTCTGCTTTACGGCACCTTAACCATGACCATCCAGACTGTGCACGACGAATTGGCGTGGCCCGGGAGACACTGTCGCCCCGGTGGAGATTTGCATGGCGTATCACCCTTCATACGACACCGACGACAGCGCCGTGCCGGCAGCCGTCCGCATCTTTTTCAAGAAACGCCTCTTCGAATTTACCGGCGCCGTGCTGTTCATCCTGCTCATCGCGATGGGCGTCGCCCTCGCGTCATGGTCGGTCGATGACCCTTCCCTCAACCATGCGCTCGATACTCCGGCCCGCAACTGGCTGGGTTATCCGGGTGCCGTCATCGCCGACGAACTGATGCAGTTCTTCGGTCTGGGCGTCCTGCCCTTCATCGCCATACCCATGCGCTGGGCCGTGGCCTTCCTGTCGCATGAGGGCGTGAGCCGTCCCATCCGCTCGGTCGCCTCATGGCTCGGCTGCGTGCTTGCGGCCAGTGCGGCACTCTCGGCGGTGCCGGTTCCGCTGAGCTGGTCGCTCGTCGCGGGGCTTGGCGGCAATGCGGGCGATGTCATCCACAACCTGATCCTCATGATCCTCAGCTTCGGCATCGCAGGCCCCATCGCTCAGCTCATTGCGGGCAGCGTGATGCTGGCGGCATCCGTAACACTGGGCCTGCGTGCCCTGGGTCTTGCCCGCGCCGAAGCCGTGCAGCGCGTGAACGTGGCCCAGAGCCGTGGCCGCAACCTCGTCTCGTCCGCCTTAAGTGGCGTGGGCGGCCTTTGGAGCCGCTGGCGCGAACTTCGCCGCGCCGAAGCAGAGCCTGAAGAAAGGGGTTCCGAAGACGACATCATCCGCAGGCTGGCACCCCAGCATGACATCTCTGGCCGCAAGCCGTCCAAGAAGTCCGCTCGGATAGAGCCCGTGCTGTCTCCCTCGTCCCGCCGTGCCGCTCCACCTCCTGAGGCAGAGGAGTATGAGGAAGAAGCTGAAGAAGCTCCTGAAGAGGCCTACGAAGAGGAAGGCTACTACGAGGAGGAAGAGCAAGAGGCCGAGCCGCCGCCTGCCCCGAAGGTCTCGCGCACTGACAAGCCCATCAAGCAGGGCAAGAAACTCAGGAAGGACGTGCAGCCCGGCCTCGCCTTCGGACCTTCCGATGAATACGAATTTCCGCCTTTGACGCTTCTGGCCGAGCCCAAGCGCGTGGGGAAACCCGCCGATCTTTCTGATGAAGCATTGGAACAGAACGCTCGCATGCTCGAGGGCGTCCTCGACGACTTCGGCGTCAAGGGACAGATCATCAAGGTCAGGCCCGGCCCGGTCGTGACGCTTTATGAGCTCGAACCCGCACCCGGCATCAAGTCATCGCGCGTCATCAGCCTGGCCGACGACATCGCCCGCTCGATGAGCGCCATCTCTGCGCGTGTCGCGGTGGTGCAGGGCCGCAATGCCATCGGCATCGAGCTTCCGAACATCAAGCGCGAAACCGTCTACCTCCGCGAGATGCTGGGCTCCGAGGCCTTCGAGAAGTCGAGCCTCAACCTGGCGATCGCACTCGGCAAGAACATCGGCGGCGAGCCGGTCTTCGCCGACCTGGCCCGCATGCCGCATCTGCTCATCGCCGGCACCACGGGCTCTGGCAAGTCGGTCGGCATCAACACCATGATCCTGTCGCTGCTCTACCGGCTTCCGCCGGAGCGCTGCAAACTGATCATGATCGACCCCAAAATGCTGGAATTGTCCGTGTACGAAGGAATTCCGCATCTGCTTGCACCGGTCGTCACCGATCCGCGCAAGGCCGTCGTGGCTTTGAAGTGGGCGGTTCGTGAGATGGAAGACCGCTACCGCAAGATGTCGAAGGTCGGTGTCCGCAACATCGATGGCTACAACACCCGCATGAAGCAGGCCGCCGCCAAGGGCGAGGAGATCTCGCGCACCATCCAGACCGGCTTCGATCCTGAATCGGGCGAGCCGACGTTCGAGAAGGAGAGCATGGACCTGACGCCCATGCCCTATATCGTCGTCATCATCGACGAGATGGCCGACCTGATGATGGTCGCGGGCAAGGACATTGAAGGCGCGGTCCAGCGACTGGCGCAGATGGCGCGCGCCGCCGGCATTCACGTGGTGATGGCAACACAGCGCCCCTCGGTCGACGTCATCACCGGTACCATCAAGGCCAACTTCCCCACCCGCATTTCCTTCCAGGTGACGTCCAAGATCGACAGCCGCACCATTCTGGGTGAGCAGGGTGCCGAACAATTGCTTGGCCAGGGCGACATGCTCTACATGGCTGGCGGCGGCCGCATCTCGCGCCTCCATGCGCCCTTCGTGGCCGATGACGAGGTCGAGCACATCGTCAGCTTCCTCAAGTCTCAAGGAGCGCCTCAGTATCTCGAAGCCGTCACCGAGGAGCCCGAGGAGGGCGCCTATGGCGAACCGGGCGCCATGGGCGGCGGCGACAGCGGCAGCTCCGGCGACGATCTCTACGACCAGGCGGTGGCCGTCGTGCTGCGCGACAAGAAGGTCTCGACCTCCTATGTGCAGCGCCGCCTGCAGATCGGCTACAACAAGGCCGCGAGCCTCATCGAGCGCATGGAGAAGGAAGGCGTGATCTCGGCGGCCAATGCCACGGGAAAACGCGAGATTCTGGTGCCGGGAGACAGCGCCCGCGTCTGAGGCCGCCTCAAAATCGGCCCGTTCTTGCGGATAACGAAGCGATCACCTACACAGCGGGGCATGTTCAGCCCCGATTCCGGAAAGAGCAGGATGACCATTCTTACGCAGTTTACCCGCCGTGCCGTCATGGCTCTTGTGTTCGCCGCCATGGTGCTTCCTGCGTCGGCCGCCAAGCCCATGAAACTTTCCCCCGAGCAGACAGCTTCCATCGACCAGATTTCCGATTATCTGAACAGCTTCAAGACCATGCAGGGCGAGTTCACGCAGATCAGCCCGAAGGGCAACCTGTCGCGCGGGGTGTTCTTCATCTCGAAGCCGGGCAAGATGCGGTTTGAATATGCGCCGCCCAATCCGTTCCTCATCGTGTCCGACGGCAAGTGGCTGACGGTCAAGAACACCAAGAAGGAAAAGGGCGACCAGTTCCCGCTATCGCAGACGCCGCTCCGGCTGGTGCTCGGCAACAAGGTCGATATCGCGAAGGATACCCATATTCTCAATCTCGAGGAGCAGGACGGCCTGATCGCGGTGACACTCGAGGACAAGGAAACCACACTCGGCAATGGCCAGCTGACACTCGTCTTCGACCAGGCCCGCAAGGCGCTGCAGCAGTGGGTGGTGATTGACGGCAAGGGCCGCCGCACCACGGTGACGCTTGAAAACGTCGAGGCCGGGGTGAAGAACGATCCCAAACTCTTCGTCGTCAAGATCGACCGGGTGGACAAGAAGGACCGCTGAGGCCTTCCGACGGCGCCACTTGCGCAGGCGCGTCCCACGGGGCTATTGGCTTCTGCCATGAGCCTCTCAGTCGCTACCTGGAATATCAACTCGGTCCGTCTCCGTATCGGTCTGGTCACCAAGCTTCTCGAACATTGGAAGCCCGATGTGCTCTGCCTTCAGGAGACCAAGTGCCCGCAGGGCCAGTTTCCTTCGGGACCGATCCGTGAACTCGGTTACGAGCACATCGCCGAGTTCGGCCAGAAGGGCTATCACGGCGTCGCCATCGTGTCGCGCCGGCCCTTTCTCGCGCAGTCGACAAAGCCGTTCTGCGCCAAGGAAGACTGCCGTCACATTTCAGTGACGGTCGAAGGCGCGAAGCCCGTCACCATCCACAATCTCTATGTGCCGGCGGGCGGTGACGAGCCGGACCCCAGGATCAATGAAAAGTTCGCCCACAAGCTCCAGTTCATCGACGAGCTTGAAGACTGGTTCGGATCGGATTGCGTGCCGAAGGGCCATGAGGGAATCGTGGTGGGTGACCTCAACATCGCGCCGCTCGAGCACGATGTGTGGTCGCACAAGGACCTCCTCAAGGTCGTCAGCCACACGCCCATCGAGACCGAAGGCCTGCTCCGCATCCAGAAACGCGGCCAGTGGGTTGATCTCATGCGCCAGCATGTTCCGGCAGACAGGAAGCTCTATACGTGGTGGAGCTATCGCGCCAAGGACTGGGATGCCGCCAACAAGGGCCGCCGCCTCGATCACATCTGGTCGACGGAAGGACTGGCGCCGAAGTGCAAGTCGATCGACATCCTGCGTGAAGCGCGCGGCTGGCAGCAGCCCTCGGACCATGTGCCGGTGATGGCCCGCTTCGGGCTATAGCGTCCTGAAGCCTTTGGCGTTCTCGAAGGTCCGGCGCACGTCCGACAGGTCGGCCATGGCGCCGTCGAGCTTGCGGGCAAGGGCCGAGAAGACCGCAGGCCCGAATTCCGGATATTCGCGCGCCACCCGCATGAACAGATCGCGGTCGATTCTTGCCGTTGAGACAGCCTCGGTCGCGCGGGCCGAAATGGCATAGGGACTGTCACCGATCATCGCGACTTCGCCCAGAAGGGCGCCTGGCCCCGCAGACCCGATGCGGCCAGAGGAGTCGGTCGAGATATCGACGCGGCCGCTCAGGATGAGATGGGCGGCCCCGCCCTTCAGGCCCTGCTTGATGATGAGATCGCCGGCCTCGAAACTCTGGCGCACCGCGGAAAAGGCGAGGAGCTGCAGATGCACGGTCTCGCACTCCGAAAAAATCGGAATGCTCCGGAACGTTTCCGCATCCGCCCTTACACTCATCCAGCGCGGCTTGACCGAAGCCGCGTCACGGTTTCCCAGCCCATGTGACCCCGAATCCCTTTGATCCTGCTTTACATGAGAGCAGGTCCCAAGTCCAAGGGGCCAAGTTCAGGCGAGAAGAGATCAGGTAATGAGTTCAGGGGACGAGCTTGTAGCCGCCGCCCTCGGTGACCAGGATCTCGGCATGCGAGGGGTCGCGCTCGATCTTCTGGCGCAGACGGTAGACATGGGTCTCAAGCGTGTGCGTGGTGACCCCGGCATTGTAGCCCCAGACATCGTGCAGCAGTACGTCGCGGCCGACGATCTGCTCGCCCGATCGCAGCAGGAACTTGATGATCGCGGTTTCCTTCTCGGTCAGCCTCACCTTGCGGTTGTCGTCGCGGACCAGCATCTTTGCCGAGGGCTTGAACGTATAGGGGCCGACCTTGAACACCGCGTCTTCCGAGTGCTCATGCTGGCGGAGATGGGCGCGGATGCGGGCGAGCAGCACGGCGAAGCGGAAGGGCTTCGTCACATAGTCGTTGGCGCCCGAGTCGAGTCCCAGGATGGTGTCGGACTCGGAGGCCTGCGCCGTCAGCATGATGACGGGGCCCTTGTAGCCGTTCTTCCGCATGATCTTGCAGGCCTCGCGGCCATCCATGTCGGGCAGGTTCACGTCGAGGATGACGAGGTCGGCATGGTCGGCCTTCACCGCCTTGATGCCCGCCGTGGCGGTGGCGGCATCGGTCGCGATGAATTCGTCGTGCAGCGAGAACTGCTCCTTGAGCGTCTCGCGGAGCATGTCGTCGTCATCGATGATGATGATCTTCTTCGTGGCGCTCATGGCGAATCCTCTGGCGAACCCTTTGAAATGACTTGCCCACCCGGTCCGTGATGTTAGGGTGTTGCTTCGTCTTTTCAAGTTCAAAGAGCAAGACACGTCAACGTGACCAGTACCCTCAAGTCTCTTCACGTCCACGCGATCAGCATGCGGGCGACGCGCGGAATCCTGAAAGTGGGCCAGCTCCAGTTTCCGTGTTCCATGGGGCGCACGGGCCGCAAGTACATCAAACGCGAAGGTGACGGGGCAAGCCCCAAGGGCCAATGGCAGATGCGGCGGCTGTTCTACCGCGCCGACCGGATCATGCCGCCGCAGTCGAGCCTCACGCCACTGGTGATGCGCGCCCATGACGGCTGGTGCGAAACCGTGGGCGACCGCAACTACAACCGCCTCGTCCGCATCCCCTACGAGACCTCGCACGAGACCATGCAGCGGCAGGACCGGCTCTACGATGTCGTCGTCGAGCTGTCGCACAACGAGCGGCCGCGTATTCAGGGCCATGGAAGTGCTGTGTTCTTCCACCTCCGCCAGCCCGATGGTGGCCCTACCGCCGGCTGCATCGCCGTGTCGCTCAAGGACATGCGGACGATCCTGCGTTATTGCGGGCGCAAGACGAAGATCGTGATCTAGCGGCTGCCGAAGATGGCCGATCCCACCCGTACGTGGGTGGCTCCCCCGGCGATGGCCGCGGCATAGTCGCCGCTCATGCCCATGCTTAGGCCCTTCAGGCCATTGCGTTCGGCAATGTCCGCCAGCAGGGCGAAATGCGGGGCGGGGTCTTCATCGGCTGGCGGAATGCACATCAGCCCCTCGACTTCGAGCCCATGAATCTCCCGGCAGGTTTTCAGGAAGGAATCGGCCTCGTCCGGGTCGATCCCGGCCTTCTGAGGCTCGCGGCCGGTGTTCACCTGCACAAAGAGCTGCAGAGACTTTCCCTGCTTCTTCATTTCCTTGGCGATGGCCTCGGCGATCTTCGGGCGGTCGACGGTGTGGATGGCGTCGAACAGTTGCACCGCCTCGGCTGCCTTGTTGGACTGCAAGGGGCCGATCAGGTGCAACTCCACCTCCGGCCAGCGCATCCTGAGGGCCGGCCACTTGGACTTCGCCTCCTGCACACGGTTCTCGCCGAAAATCCTTTGCCCCGCCTCGATGACGGGGATGATCTCCGGTCCCTCGAAGGTTTTGCTGACCGCGATCAGGGTAATGTCTTGCGCCTCCCGGCCCGCTGCCTGGGCTGCTGTGGCGATCCCGTTCAGCACCTTCTTCAGACCCTCGTGGACCATGGGGAAATCTCCTTGAAAGAGGCTCGTTTAGGCCATGCTTGCAGGCCATTTCAAGGACTGGTACCAGCACGGGCCAGAACCCTCCCGAATTCGACAGGATGCCGATCTTGAGCACCGAACGCTACAATCCGCGCGAAGCCGAGCCCCGCTGGCAGGCGCACTGGACCGAGAACAAGAGCTTCGAGACGCAGGAAGATGCCTCGCGCCCGAAATATTACGTGCTCGAGATGTTCCCCTATCCGTCGGGCCGCATCCACATGGGCCATGTGCGGAACTACACGATGGGCGACGTGATCGCCCGTTTCCGCCGGGCGCTGGGCTTCAATGTGCTTCATCCGATGGGCTGGGATGCCTTCGGCATGCCCGCCGAGAACGCGGCAATCGAGCGTGGCGTGCATCCAAAATCGTGGACCTATGAAAACATCGCCACGATGAAGCGCCAGCTCAAGTCCATGGGACTCGCACTCGACTGGAGCCGTGAAATCGCCACCTGCGATCCGAGCTATTACCGTCACGAGCAGGCGATGTTCATCGACTTCCTCAAGGCGGGTCTCGTCGAACGCAAGGTTTCACTCGTCAATTGGGACCCGGTCGACATGACCGTGCTCGCCAACGAGCAGGTGATTGATGGCCGCGGCTGGCGCTCCGGCGCGCTGGTCGAGAAGCGCGAGCTGGCGCAGTGGTTCCTCAAGATCACGGCATACTCCGACGAACTTTTGTCTGCTCTCGACGGTCTCACGCGCTGGCCGGAAAAAGTGCGGCTGATGCAGAAGAACTGGATCGGCCGTTCGGAGGGCATGCGCTTCTCCTTCGCGCTCGAGGATGCCAGCGGCACCCTGCTGAACGAGCGCCTCACGGTTTATACGACGCGTCATGACACCATCTTCGGTGCCAGCTTCTGTGCGATTTCAGCCGACCATGATCTGGCGAAGCGGCTTTCCGCAAGTGACGAGGGCCTGGCCGCCTTCCGCCGCGAAGTCGCAGCACTTGGCACATCGGAAGAGACGATCGAGCGCGCGGAAAAGAAGGGCTATGCGCTGGGCCTTTTTGCGCGCCATCCGTTCCGCCCCGATGTGAAGCTGCCGGTCTACGCGGCGAATTTCGTGCTGATGGGATACGGCGAAGGCGCCATTTTCGGCTGCCCCGCGCATGACCAGCGCGACATCGACTTTGCCCGGAAGTATGGCCTGCCGGTCATACCGGTGGTGGCACCGAAGGGCGACGATGCCGCGGCCTTTACCGTAGGCAACGAAGCCTTCGTCGAGAAAGAGGGCGACAATACAGTCCTCATCAACTCGGACTTCCTCGATGGCATGAGCGTGCCCGATGCCAAGGCCGAGATCGCCGCCCGCATGGAGAAGATGGGCATCGGCGAGCGCAAGGTGAACTTCCGCCTGCGCGACTGGGGCGTGTCGCGCCAGCGCTACTGGGGCTGCCCGATCCCCATCATCCACTGCGCGTCATGCGGCATCGTGCCGGTGCCGCAGGCGCAGCTTCCCGTCACGCTGCCGGAGGATGTCACCTTCGACAAGCCCGGCAACCCGCTGGAACATCACCCGACATGGAAGCATGTCGATTGCCCGTCCTGCGGCAGCCCCGCGCGGCGCGAGACCGACACCTTCGACACCTTCATTGATTCATCGTGGTATTACGCGCGCTTCTGTTCGCCGCACGCCGACGTGCCGGTGACGCCCGAGGCCGCGAAATACTGGATGGGTGTCGACCAGTATATCGGCGGTGTCGAACATGCGATCCTGCATCTGCTCTATTCGCGCTTCTATGCCCGCGCCATGACGGCCACGGGCTACCTCGATATCAAGGAGCCCTTCGAGAGCCTGTTCACGCAAGGCATGGTGATCCACGAAACCTTCCGTACACTGACGGGTGAATGGGTGCTGCCGTCCGATGCAGTCAACCAGGATGGCAAGTGGGTTCACGCGCAAACCGGCGAGCCGCTGGAAGTGGGCGGCGTCGAGAAGATGTCGAAGTCGAAGAAGAACGTCGTCGATCCCGATGACATCATCGCCCGCTTCGGCGCCGATACGGCGCGCTGGTTCATGCTATCAGATACGCCGCCTGAACGTGACATCGAGTGGACGGAGTCAGGGGCTGAAGGTGCCTGGCGCTTCACGCAGCGTATCTGGCGGCTCGTCAATGACGCGGCGCAGGCGACGGGAACGGGCGATGCGGCACAATCGCTGCAGCTTCGCCGCATGGCCCACAAGGCGCTGCATGCGGTGACCGACGACTTGTCGTCCTTGCGCTTCAACCGCGCCATCGCGCGCATCTACGAACTCGCCAATGCACTGGGCACGGCGATCACCGCCAAGGCGGATGCGGCGGCACTGCATGAGGCTGCCGAGTTCCTCATCCTGATGGCAGCGCCCATGATGCCCCATCTGGCGGAGGAATGCTGGCAGGCACTGGGCAAGCCCGGCTACGTGGTCGACACGCCCTGGCCCAAGGCCGATCCCGCACTCGTGGCCGATGACCATGTGACGATTGCCGTGCAGGTCAACGGCAAACGCCGCGACGAGATCACCATCGCCAAGGGAACCCCTGCCACCGAGGTTGAGGCCAAGGTGCGCGGTCTCGACAGCGTCGCTCGCGCGCTCGAAGGCCGTGCCATCAAGAAAGTGATTGTGGTGCCCGACCGTATCGCCAATATTGTCGGCTGATGCGCAAGGCACCCGCCATTCTCATCGTCCTGGCTGCGCTCGCCCTCGGCGGCTGCGGCTACAAGCCCCTCTATGGATCGACCGCCGAGACGGCGGGCGTCAGCGCCACGCTGGCCTCGGTGTCGATCCCGGAGGCGTCCGACCGTGTCGGGCAGCTGATTCGCAATGACCTCATCTCCTCGATGCGGTCCGGCTCCGGCGAGGACCGTTATACGCTGCTGCTGAAGCCCGTCGTGCGGAACACGGGCATGATCAAGAAAGAGCAGCCCAACGTGACGCGGCAGGCCATCAACCTGTCGGTCAGCTTCGAACTGATCGAGCGGTCGACGGGAAAGACTCTTCACCAGGGCAAGACCTTCTCGCAGGCCAGCTTCGATGTGATCCGCCAACCCTTCGCCGACCTCCAGGCCGAGACCAATGCCACGGAGCGCGCCGCGCATGAGGTGAGCGGCGACATCCGCACGCGGCTTGCGGCCTATTTTGCGTCCCGTTCAGCTGAGCCATGACGGCTTTGAGGTCCTCGGGCTTTGACGCCTTCCTTCGGAAGCCGGGCCCTGAAGTCTTTGCGCTGCTGATCTATGGTGACGAGCCGGATGCGGTCCGCGAGATGGCGCAGCGGGCCGTGAAGAGGATTGCCGGTTCGCTCGACGACCCGTTTTCCGTCACTGCGCTGCAGGATCAGGACCTGTCGTCCGACCCCGGCCGGCTGGCTGACGAGGTGCAGTCGATGTCGATGTTCGGCGGCAACAAGGCCGTCTGGATCAAGGGAGCGGGTGATTCGTTCCTGAAGGCGGTTCTTCCGGTTCTTGAAGGAAAGATTTCCGGAAATTTCATCATCGCCGAAGCTGGTGCGCTCACCAGGTCGTCGCAGCTCAGGACGGCCTTCGAGAAAAGCACGCATGCGGTGGTGGTGCCGCTCTACGAAGCGGAGCCTGGTGAAATCGCGGGTCTCGTGGAGCAGTTGCTTGCAAAAGACGACCTCCAGATCGGACCCGACGCACTGCACCGTTTCATCGAACTCGCCGGAACATCGCGCGGACTGGTCCGCCGCGAGGCCGAGAAACTGGCGCTCTATTGCCTTGGTGCCCAACGGGTGAGCCTCGAGGACGTCGAGGCGGTTTGCGGCAATGACAGCGGGTCCACGCCCGACGATCTTGCTGAAAGCGTGTTTAGCGGCGGTGTCGAGGAAACCGACAGGCTGTTCCAGGATCTGGTGCGGGGCGGAACCGATGCGGGACGCCTGCTCATGGTGGTGCACGGGCAGGCGATGAGGTTGCAGGATTTCAAGCTTGCAATCGAGAAGGGTGCTTCGGCCGAACAGGTCCTGCGCTCGGCGCGGCCTCCGGTCTTCTTCAAGCGGCAACGGCCGATCCAGGCCCAGCTCCGGGCCTGGAGCCTCGGCGACCTCGTAACTGCCGGAAATACGCTCGGCGCCACTGTGCTGGCGGCCCGGCAGAATGCCGCTCTGGCTGAAGCCATCGCCGGCCGCTGCCTGCTGTCGCTTGCGCGGAAAGGCCTTGCCTTGCGGACCGACCGCAACTGAGGGGATGCCCCTGAAGATGAAGCAAGTGAGGAGGCGGCAGAGGGGGCCATAGACGCCGCCTCCTCATGAACGCCTGAACTGATCCACTGTCTCCGCCACATGATCCACGCCGGCCCCCTCCGGGGCTGCCGTCTATCTTGCGCGTCGTCTCTGGGCCTGAGCTTGCGTCCAACTTGCAAGCCCAGCATGGCTGAAAGCACCAAAACAATCTGTGATGAGCGTCACGGTTGTAAAATAAATCGAAATCGCATGCCTCGCGCAAGAACACGGATGCAGGATGGGTGCCCATACGTCTGGCGGGTCACACCATGGCGAATCAGTCCCTATCGAAAGTCACCGATCTCCTGACCTACACGCTTGCGGTCAGCCTCGCTGCCGGATGCCTTGCCTTCGCCAGCTACAAGGTCGTGAAGCTCAGGATGATGGAAAACCCGCCGCCCGACCTCGGCCTGAATTTTCCGGCTCCCAGGCGCAAGATGATCACCGATATTGCGGTCGAAGTGGACCCCGTCACCACCCAATCCGTTGCGCCCATTCAGGACAATGCCGTGCCGCCCGCGCAGCCCGTCCAGCCCTACACCTCCGAGGCTCCGGTCGAATTCTATCGCCTGCTGACGGTGATAGACGGCGTTGCCTTCGTCGAGATGAAGACATTCCGCGGTACTGACATCGTGCCCATAACGAAGGGTGCCCGGTTGCCGGGCGCGGGCACAGTCGAGACTCTGGAGCGTGCTGACGGCCGGTGGCGGCTGGTCGCGGGCGGCGTGAAGCTCTTTTCCGAACGCTTCTGAGCCTCAGTACAATCCGCGCAGCAGGCGCTCGATGTAATCGCGCTCAAGCCTGGGCAGCTGCGATTCGCCGGCGCGCGAGCGCAGCATTTCCAGAATTTCGCGAGCACGCTGGATCGCCAGCTCAGAGGGCAGCATGTTCTCTTCCGGACCATAGTCCTCGCCACGGTTCGGCATCGGGCGGCCCAGCGGATCGCGGTCGCCGCGCGCCTCGCCGGTGCGGCCCTGGTTGCCCTGCTGACCCTGTCCCTGCTGCATCATCTGACGGGCAAGGCCTTGCGCTCCTTCGCGCAGCTTGGCCATCGCATCGCCCTGGTTCCCCAGGGCCTGGTCGCGGTCACCCTCGCGGAGCGAACCTTCCGCCCCCTGCATGCTCTTGCCTGCCTCACCGAATGATTTTGGCGCCTGCATACCGTTCTGGCCGAACTGTTCCATAAGCTCCTGCAGCATCTTGGTCAGGTCCTGCTGGCGGTCACCGAGGCCGCCCATGCCCTGGCCTTGCTGGCCCGGCTGCTGGCCGCCGTCCTGTTGCTGCTCTCCCATTCCGTCCTGCTGGGACCGCTGGGTATCGTCCATCAGCTTCTGCTGCTGGCGCATGAGTTCGGACAGCTTGTCGAGCATCTGGCCCAGCGGGCCTTCCTGCATCTGGCCCTGCTGCGGCTGGCCGGGCTGCAGGTTGCGGAGAATGTCCTCGAGCTGCGAGAGCATTTCCTGGGCCGCCTCGTTGGCGCCGCTCTGAGCCAGCTTCTCGATCATGTCGAGCATCTTCTGCAGTTCCTGCGGGGTCACCGTGCGGCCCTGCTGTTGCTGCTGCATCTGCTGCTGGTTCTGCTGGCCTTGCGTCATCCGCTTCTGGGTTTCTTCCATCAGCGACTGCATGTAACGGTCGAGCGCCTCGCGCAGCTTCTCGGTCAGTTCGGCAATGCGCTCGGGGCTCGCACCCTCGCGAAGGGCGCGTTCCAGTTCCTTGCGTAGGGCTTCGAGTTGCGCCTTGGCATCGGCTATGGTGCCTTCCTCGATATTGACCGCGATCTGCCAGAGCATGCGGATCACGCTGTCGATTCCGGCCTGATCCTCCGTCGCCTTGAGGCGCGAGAGTGCCGTGGCGATGGCAATATGGGTGCCGCTGTTCTCGATCAATCCTTCGGGGTAGGTCAGGAGGGCGTCGAGCATCTGCACGACGGAGCCTGCCTCGTCGGGTGCGAGAATGAGATTGCGCCGCTGCTCGATCAGCGCGCGGGCCAAGGGCCGCAAGAAAAGTCTCTCGGGCATGCGGAAGGTGGTCTTGGCGCTCTCGGTCTCATGACCCGCCGCATCCTTAGCGGCCAGCGTCATTTCCACCATGAAGCCGGCCCACGGGTGCTCTGCCACATCGGCCTTCGACTGTCCGGTCTCCTCCTTCGGCGAGGCCTTGCGCAGGCTGATGGGGAACTTCGGCGGCGGAAACTCGAAGATGCCGCCATCAGTGAAACCCACGCCATCGTCCTGCTCGTCCGCCAGATAGATGTCGGCCGTGATACCGCTCACGCCATAATCGTCAGTCGCCTTCCACTTGGCCGTCAGGGAGCCTGAGGAATCACCTTTGGGCTCTTCCGTGATCTCGATCGTCGGCGCGGCGTCTGGAATAAGGGAAATGCGCCAGCGTCCAAGTTCGCTCTGCCCGTCCATCACCTTGACAAGTGCGGGTCTCGCGATGAGCGTCTCGGCCTGGAAGATACCGTCTGCATTCTTCACCTTTGGTGCAAAGCCCGTCACCTCGGGCGTCTCGGCCCCGGTATCGCTCAGCTCGTGGAACGACAGAACCGGCGACTTGGCGCCTGTGATACGCAACGTGAGCGTGGCTTTCTCAGGCACCAGAATGTCAGGATCGGTCTTGAGCCGTTCCGTCATGGCCGGGCTGGTCAGCAGCACGGGAGGCTTGCCCGTATAGGCAGGAGGCTTCAGCCAGGCGTCCATCACAAGCGGAATGGCGGCTTCCGGCTTGGCGAAGGCAAAGCTGTCTGTCAGGTTGCTGCGCGGGTCGCCCTGCCCGAGCAGAATGGCAGCCAGCAGCGCCAATGCGACGGGCACACGGAATGCGCGCGGATCGATGTCGCGCCAGGACGATTGCGGAGCGCCAGCCTTCAGGGAGTCGAGGCCGCGGAGCTGGCGAAGCCTGTGTTCTTCCCAGATCGCCTGTTGCAGCGGATCATCCGAGTTCGGAGAAAGCCGGTCGGCATGGGCCGAGACGGGGCGATGGGATAGCCCTGTCTTTTCCTCCACGCGCCGCATCGCCTCGTAGCGGCTGGGCCACATCATGCGCGTCAGGGGCCTCAGCGACCACAGGAACAAAACCGCGAATGCCGCGAAGAGCGCCAGCCTCGGCCATTGGGGCAGAAATGGCAACAGGCCTGCAAACACAAGCCCCGCAAAGACCATGGCGATGAGGAGGGGCCAGTGCAGGGCCGTCCAGATCCGCTCGAAGGCAAGGGCTGCCTGTGCAAAGCCGATCTTGCGGTCGATGACCCGGTTTGCCGCATTATGGGCGGCGGTGCGATCTGGTGTCTCGTCGGGGCGCGTTGGCATTTGACGAGGATGCTAGCACAGATGGGCCAAATTGTGCCCCCCGCTCCCGATCACAATCGCGCCAACGCTTTCAGGCTTTCACCTTCTCCTGCCACGAGGCGAGGCGATCCAGGCCGATCAGTTCCTCGTATGATTGCCTTGGCCTGATCAGCGCCCATTTGCCATCCTTGACCAGCACTTCCGCAATCAGCGGCCGCGTGTTGTATGTCCCGGCCTGAACCGCGCCATAAGCGCCCGCCGTCATGGTGGCGATCAGGTCGCCCGCCTCCATGCGAGGAAGCCGCCGCGACTTGGCGAGATAGTCGCCCGACTCGCAGACCGGGCCCACCACATCGGCCATCATCGTCTCGGGCGTCGCGGGTTCCGCCACCGGAATGATCTCGTGATAGGCGTCATAGAGTGTGGGGCGGATCAGGTCGTTCATCGCCGCGTCCTGGATGACGAAGTGCTTTTCGGTGCCATCCTTCACATAGATCACGCGCGACACCATGATCCCGGCATTGCCGACGATCATGCGGCCGGGTTCCAGCACGTATTTCAGGTTCAGTTGGCCCAGTGTGCGCTTCACCATCGCGGCGTATTCATCAGGGTGCGGTGGCACGTCGTTGGTGCCGCGATAGGGAACGCCCAAGCCCCCCCCTAAGTCGAGGTGACGGATGTTGTGGCCCTGGGCCCGCAGCGTCTCCGTCAGCTCGCCCATCAGGCGGAACGCCTTCTCGAAGGGTTCAAGCTCGGTGATCTGGCTGCCGATATGCATGTCGATGCCGGCGACGTCGATCGCCGGGAGCTCAGCCGCGCGGGCATAGACCTCAGGTGCCAGCTTGTAGGAAATGCCGAACTTGTCCTCGGCCTTGCCGGTCGAGATCTTGTGGTGGGTCTTTGCATCGACATCCGGGTTGACGCGGATCGAGACGGACGCCCGCTGGCCGACGCGCTTGGCGACCTCGGAGAGAAGTTCCAGTTCAGGCTCGGACTCGACGTTGAAGCAGGCGATGCCCTCCTTCAGCGCCAGCGACATCTCGCGCGCCGTCTTGCCGACGCCGGAAAAGACGATTTTGCGGGCCGGAACGCCTGCGGCCAGCGCGCGGCGAAGCTCGCCCTCGGAGACGACGTCCATACCGGCGCCCTGTTCCGCCATGGTGCGGATCACGGCCTGGTTGGAATTGGCCTTCATCGCATAGCAGATCATGTGGTCGGTGCCTGCGAAGGCATCGCGCATGACCTTGTAGTGGCGTTCCAGCGTGGCGCTGGAATAGCAATAGAAGGGTGTCCCGATTTCCTCGGCCAGCGCCTTCAGGTTCACGTCCTCGGCGTGGAGAACGCCATCGCGATAGGCAAAATGATGCATGTCTACTGGGCCTGATCCGAGTTCGTTGAGGGTTCCGCAGGCGGCGGCTCCGGGTCGCCCTTGATACCGCAGGCCGCAAGCGACAGGGACAGCGCGAGGATGAGTGCCAAGGTTTTCATGGGTTCACCCTATCAGGCTTTCAGCAGCTTCAGCCAGCGCTTTGCTTCGCGCTTCACGTTCTTCGGGGACGTGCCGCCGAAGCTCGTGCGGGAGGCCACGGAATTTTCAACGGTCAGCACCTTGTAGATGTCCTTCGTGATGCGCGGTTCGACCGTGTGCATCAGCGTGAGGGATAATTCGGGTAGGTCGCAGCCCTCGGTTTCCGCCAGCGCGACAAGGCTTCCAGTGACGTGATGCGCCTCGCGGAACGGCATCTTCAGTGTACGGACGAGCCAGTCGGCGAGGTCCGTCGCTGTCGAGAAACCGGATGCGGCGGAAGCCCTCATCGCGTCCTCGTTCGGCACCATGTCCTTCACCATGCCGGTGGCGGCGGCAATCGCCAGCGACAGGTTGTCGAAGGCGTCGAAAGCCGGTTCCTTGTCTTCCTGCATGTCCTTCGAATAGGTGAGCGGCAGGCCCTTCATAACTGTCAGCAACGCGGTCAAGGCGCCGATGATGCGGCCGGGCTTGGCTCGCACCAGCTCGGCGGCATCCGGGTTGCGCTTCTGCGGCATGATCGAGGAGCCGGTGGTGAACTTGTCGGAGAGCTTCACGAAACGGAACTGGCTCGTCGACCAGATGACGATCTCCTCCGCCAGACGCGATAGATGAATGGCGCAGATGGCGCAGGCGGAAAGTGTCTCCAGCACGAAGTCGCGGTCGGCCACCGTGTCGAGCGAGTTGCGCGTCGGACGGTCGAAGCCCAAAGCCTCAGCAGTCATGTGGCGGTCGATGGGGAATGATGTTCCGGCCAGCGCCGCCGCGCCCAGCGGGTTTTCGTTCATGCGCTTTCTGGCGTCGGCCAGCCGCGAGCGGTCACGGGCCAGCATCTCGACGTAAGCCAGCATGTGATGGCCGAAGGTTACGGGCTGGGCCACCTGCAAGTGCGTGAAGCCCGGCATGACGGTTCCTGCATGTGCCTCGGCCTTCTCCGCAAGCGCCAGTTGCAGCTCCTTCAACTGTGCGTCGAAATGGTCGACAGTGTCTCGCACATAGAGCCTGAAGTCGACCGCGACCTGGTCGTTCCGCGAGCGCGCGGTGTGGAGCCTGCCCGCCGCCGGACCGATGATATCCTTCAGGCGCGACTCGACATTGAGGTGGATGTCCTCCAGCGCGCGTGAGAAGGTGAAGGTGCCAGCCTCAATCTCGCCTTGAACCTGGTCGAGCCCCTTCCTAATTTCAGCGGCATCGGATTTCGTGATGATACCCTGCTTCGCCAGCATGGCCGCATGCGCCTTCGAGCCTGCGATGTCCTGCCGAAACAGGCGCTTGTCGAAGCCGATCGAAGCGTTGATCTCTTCCATGATCGCGTCCGGCCCCGACTGAAACCGCCCGCCCCACATCTTGTTGGTCATCGAAAATCCTTCTTCCCCACCGAAAAGCACCACATGAGCAAAGATAAAAAACCCGGAGTCCTCACGCAAATCGGTGCGGGCTTTGCCGTCATTGCCGCCATAACCGGCTATTACTTGTTTCAGGCCGATCCACGCAAGGCCGGACCTGAAACCGCCGTGGCGCAGGCGACCGCCGCCCTGCCCGCCGCCATGCCCCTGGCCGGTGTAACGCGTGAACTCGCCACAGGAGAGATGGCAGCATTCCTGGTGAAATCGGAGCGGAAGCTCGTGCCCGACATCGCCTTCCAGGATGGCACAGGGAAACCCGTCAAGCTCAGCGACTGGAAGGGCCGCGTGGTGCTGGTCAATCTCTGGGCCACCTGGTGCGCGCCGTGCCGGAAGGAAATGCCGGACCTCGCCAAGCTCCAGAAGGACCTGGGTTCGGAGAATTTCGAGGTGCTGGCGATCAGCGTCGACCGCAAGGGGGCCGAGGCCTCATCTGCATTTCTGAAGGAAACAGGCGCCGACAACCTCAAGCTCTATGTCGAGCCGACCACGGCCATCGTGAACGACCTGCAGGCCATCGGCCTGCCGGTTACGCTTCTGGTGGACAGGCAAGGCAACGAGATCGGCAGGCTCATCGGCCCTGCACACTGGGCTGGGCCTGAAGCGGTGGCACTCATCAAGGCAGCGCTTGGCGAGGGCGCATGACTCCTGAGCGCTTTCGTGAACTCGCTCTGGCGCTGCCCGAAGCGATCGAGAAGTCCCACTTCGGAAAAGCGGACTTCCGGGTGAGGAACAAGATCTTCGCCTCGCTCAAAGACGACGCCACGGGCGTGGTGAAATTCACGCCGGACCAGCAGGCCGCGCTTGCCGCTGCCGAACCAACGATATTCGCTTCTGTTGCAGGAGGCTGGGGACGGCAGGGCTGGACGCTCGTTCACCTCAAGGCGGCAGACGAGCCCGCCGTGGAGAGCGCATTGCGTATGGCCTGGCGCAACGTGGCTCCGCAGCGCTTGAGCCGTTAGCGCGTGGGGACAGGCTTCTCGCCGCGATAGTCATAGAAGCCGCGGTTGGTCTTGCGGCCGAGCCAGCCGGCTTCGACATATTTCACCAGCAGCGGGCAGGGGCGGTACTTTGAATCCGCCAGACCATCATGCAGCACCTGCATCACCGAGAGGCAGGTGTCGAGGCCGATGAAATCGGCAAGCTCGAGCGGGCCCATGGGATGGCGGGCGCCCAGCTTCATCGCCGTGTCGATCGCTTCCACGCCGCCCACGCCCTCATAGAGCGTGTAGATCGCTTCATTGATCATCGGCAGCAGGATGCGGTTGACGATGAAGGCGGGGAAGTCCTCGGCGACCGCGATGGTCTTCCTGAGTGACTGCGCGAATTCCTTGGCCGTCGTAAATGTCGGCTCGTCTGTTGCGATGCCGCGGATCAGTTCCACCAGTTCCATCACCGGAACCGGGTTCATGAAGTGGATGCCCATGAACTTCTCGGGCCGGTCGGTAGCGGCGGCGAGCCTCGTGATCGAGATCGAGGAGGTGTTCGAGCCGACAAGGCACTCGGGCTTCAGGTGCGGGCAAAGCGCCTGGTAGATCTTGCGCTTGACCTGCTCGTCCTCGACCGCGCTCTCGATGATGAGATCGTAGTCGCCGAAGCCTTCATAGGCCGGAACGCCCTTTATTCGCGAAAGGGCCGAGTCGCGATCTGCCTCTGAAATCTTGCCGGAGCGCACCTGGCGGGCGAGATTACCGTTGATGGTGGCGAGGCCAGCCTCCATGCGTTCCTTGGCGACGTCGTAGAGCCCGACGTCATAACCCGCGACAGCGCAGACATGCGCAATGCCGTTGCCCATCTGACCGGCGCCGATGACGCCGACTTTCCTGATTTGCATGTTGATCAAGTGCCTGAATTCTAAAGTCGAGGGAGCCTATAACGGGTACCCGCGCAGGGCAAGAGCGTTTCGCAAGTGCAGCAATGCCACTTTGGAGGGGCAAGAACGGTCACGATGCGGCGGCCCTGCGGGGATGAGGGACCATATGATGGGATGCCCGCAAGCTGTGAGTGCGGGATGGATCGTTCCCTCACTCAGAGAGCAGATCACGGTTTCGTGAGGTCCTTGTAACCGCATCTCTTCGCGCTGACATCCGATGCTTGACAGAAATCGCAAGGAGGGACCGCGCATGATCAAGGTCAACATCAATGGAGTCGACCGCGAGGTCGATGCCGAAGCGGACATGCCGCTCCTCTGGGCGATCCGCGACGTTCTTGGCATGACGGGCATCAAGTTCGGCTGCGGCCTGGCCCAGTGTGGCGCCTGCACCGTTCATCTCGACGGGCAACCGGTGCGGTCCTGCCAGACAGCTCTTGGCGATGTCGGCACCGCAAAGATCACCACCATCGAAGGCGTTGGCGGCAAGGTTGCCGAGACCGTACAGGCGGTTTGGGCGGAGCTCGACGTGCCGCAATGCGGCTATTGCCAGTCGGGACAGATCATGTCGGCCGTGGCGCTGCTGAGCCAGAACAAGAAACCCGGCGATGGCGACATTGATTCCGCCATGTCCGGCAACCTCTGCCGTTGCGCTACCTATGCCCGCATCCGTTCCGCCGTTCACGAAGCCGCGCGCCGGCTGGAGGCCTGAGCCATGTATCCCAAGATATTCGATTCCTTTGCCGCTCCCCATGTTCCGAAGCTGAACGCCACGCGCCGCGGCTTCCTGCTGGGCGCGCTTGTCACCGCAGGCGCCCTTTCCGTTGGCTTTCGCTGGAACAGCCCCGCTGCCGCGCAAGACCAGCCCAAGGTCCATCCGTTCCAGCCCTATGTGGCGATCGCGCCCGATGGCAAGGTCACCATTTATTCTTCGCAGTTCGAGATGGGTCAGGGCGCATACTTCGGCATCGCCACGCTGGTGAACGAGGAACTGGGCGCTGACTGGCCGCAGATCACGGTCGAGGGTGGATCTGGCAATCTCGCCGCCTTCGGCAATCTCGCCTGGGGTGTTGCCGCGCAGGGCACGGGCGGTTCCACATCCATGACATCGTCATGGGAGCGCTACCGCAAGGCTGGAGCCGCGATGCGCATGATGCTGGTCGAGGCGGCGGCCAAGGAATGGGGCGTCCCGGCCTCCTCGATCGTCGCGGAGCGTGGAATGCTGGCGCATGCCTCTGGCAAGACCGCCACCTATGGCGAGATGGCGGCGAAAGCCGCCGGTATTGATCCGCCCACGGACATTCCGCTGAAGCCCGCCAGCGCGTGGACGCAGATCGGCAACGCCGGCCTCAAGCGCTACGACTCGAAAATGAAGACCGACGGCACGGCGGAATTCACCATCGACGTGAAGCTGCCGAACATGGCCACCGCCGTGATGATCCATCCGCCGAAATTCGGCGCCACTGTTACCTCTTTCGATGCGTCGAAGGCCAAGGCCTTGAAGGGCGTGATCGACGTCGTGCAGATTTCGCGCGGCGTGGCCATCGTGGCCGAGACCATGTGGGCGGCGATCAAGGGACGCGATCTCGTCACCGTGACGTGGAACGAGGAGAAGGCCGAGACGCGGTCTTCGCCTGAGATTCTCGCGGCCTATGAGGCGCGGGCCAAGGCAACTCCACTTGCGGTCGCCCGCAACGATGGCGACGCGGTCAAGGCACTTGCAAGTGCAGCGAAGACGCTGGAAGCCACGTTCTCCTTCCCCTACCTCGCGCATGCGGCGCTGGAACCGCTCAATGCCGTGGCCCAGATGAAGGATGGTGTGGTCGAGATCTGGGGCGGACACCAGATGCCGGACCTCTACCAGTATATCGCCTCGCAGATTGCTGGCGTGACACCCGACAAGGTCAAGCTTCATGTCATGCGCTCGGGCGGCGGTTTTGGCCGCCGCGCGGTGTTCGATGCCGATGTGGTGGCGGAATCGGTCGAGGTGGCGAAGGCCATCGGCTGGTCACGACCCGTCAAGGTGCAGTGGATGCGCGACAACGACATGAAAGGCGGACGCTACCGCCCGGCCTATGTGCACGCGATGAAGGCCGGCCTAGATGCTGAAGGCAACATCGTCGCGTGGTCGAACCACGTCGTCGGGCAGTCGATCATGTCGGGCACGTTGTTCGAAGGCATGGCGGTGAAGAACGGGATCGACTTCACATCCGTCGAGGGTGCGGCCAACATTCCCTATGCCATCCCCAATCTCGCGGTGGGCCTCTCCACCATGCAGGCCGGGGTTCCGGTGCTGTGGTGGCGCGCGGTGGGCTCCACCCACACGGCCTATGCCGTCGAGGCCTTCCTCGACGAGGTGGCGGAAGCCGCGGGGAAAGATCCCGTGGCGCTGCGGCTTGAGCTTCTCAAGGATCATCCGCGCCATCTCGCGGCTCTGAAACTGGCCGCCGAAAAGGTGGGCTGGGGCAGTGCCCCGGCGCAAGGCCGCTTCCGGGGCGTTGCGGTGGCCGAGAGCTTCAACACCGTTGTGGCGCAGATCGCCGAGATCAGCATTCCGGCCGAGGGCCAGATCAAGGTGGAGAAAGTCGTCTGCGCCGTGGATTGCGGCACGGCCATCAATCCCGATCAGGTGGTGGCGCAGATGCAAGGCGGCATCGGGTTCGGGCTGAGTTCCATTCTCGGCGAAGAGATCACGCTGGAGTCCGGTGAAGTGCAGCAGGCCAACTACGACAGCTACACACCGCTTCGGATCGATCAGATGCCAGAGGTGGAGGTCCATATCATACCGTCGGATGCGCCGCCGACGGGTGCTGGCGAACCGGGCGTTCCGCCAATCGGACCGGCGGTCGCCAATGCTGTCTACCAGGCCACCAAGAAACGCGTGCGCGTGCTGCCATTCTCGAAAGGCCTCAGCGTCTAGAACTCTCGGCGTTCGACCGGGTGCGAAAGTGCCCGGTCGGCGTCGGCGATCTCGGCCGCGATCCCGGCAAACGCAGGCCGCGCGGCAAGCGTCTCGTACCATCGCCTGAGATTGCGGTGGTGGCTCACGCCGGGGCCACCATTTCGCACTGTGTAGAGGACAGTCAGGAACGTGGCGATGTCAGCCACCGAGAGTTCACCCAACAGGAAATCGCTGCCCTGAAGCCTTGCATCGAGTTTCCGATGGTTTTCGATGATGGCGGGCTCAGCTGCGGCGGCCTCGCGCTCCTGTGCGTCGCGGCGGGCGGTGTCGGGTCCCGGCGGTTCAGTGCGGAACATCAGTTTCCGAACCGGCGGAAGAAGCACCTCTCCGGCTTCGAGTTCAGCAAGACGGCAAAGCGCACGTGAACTTGCATCGCGCGGGTAAAGCCTCGGCTCCGGGTACTTGTCTTCGATGTATTCGAGAATGACGGTTGAATCGTAGAGCGTGACATCTCCGTCTACCAGCACCGGGACCTGGCCCTTGGGGTTTGCCGCGAGCACGGCCTGATGCTTCGGCGCGTAGCCTTCCGTCTGCGTGAAAGGCACCATGTCGCAAGTATAGGGCACGCCCTTTTCGCGGAGGGCGATTTCAACCTTGCGGCCGAACAGACTCAAAGGGCCGGAATAGAGATGCATGATGCGTTCTATCCCGGCCCCATGTCAGGCACTGTCAGCAGATCTACTTGCCGAGTTTCGCCAGTTCCGCGTCGAGTTCGGGAACGGCGGTGAAGAGGTCGGCCACGAGACCGTAGTCGGCGACCTGGAAGATCGGTGCCTCTTCGTCCTTGTTGATGGCGACGATGATCTTCGAGTCCTTCATGCCGGCCAGATGCTGGATGGCGCCGGAGATGCCCACCGCGATGTAGAGATCGGGGGCCACTACCTTGCCGGTCTGTCCGACCTGGTAGTCGTTGGGCACATAGCCTGCGTCGACGGCGGCGCGCGAGGCGCCCACCGCGGCGTTGAGTTTCGATGCGACCGATTCGAGCAGCTTGAAGTTGTCGCCGTTCTGCATGCCGCGGCCGCCCGAGACCACGATCCTTGCCGAGGTGAGTTCCGGACGGTCGGACTTCGACAAGTTTTCGCCTTCGTAGGACGACAGGCCCGGATCAGATGGCGCGTTCATCGAGACGACTTCGGCGGACCCGCCTTCACCCGCCGCCGCAAACGACGCGGTGCGAACGGTGATGACCTTCTTCGGGTCCGTCGACTGCACGGTCTGCACCGCGTTGCCGGCATAGATCAGGCGCACGAAGGTATCGGCGGACTTCACTTCCGCGATGTCGGAAATCTGCATGACGTCGAGAAGTGCAGCCACGCGCGGCATGAAGTTCTTGCCGTTGCCGGTGGCGGGAGCGACGATGTGATCGTAAGCCGGTGCCAGCGCCACCACGAGGGCGGCCATCGGCTCGGCCAACGGGCGTTCCAGCAACCCGCTCTCGACATGAAGCACCTTGGAGACGCCATCGAGTTTCGCAGCGGACGCGGCAGCCGCACCCGCATTGTTGCCGGCCACCAGCACATGGACGTCGCCACCCATCTGGGCGGCGGCGGTCAGCGCCTTGTGGGTCGCGTCCTTCAGCGACGCGTTGTCGTGTTCTGCAACGAGGAGGACAGCCATGGTCAGATTGCTCCTGCTTCCTTGAGTTTCGCGACGAGTTCGGCCGGCGTCTTCACCTTGATGCCGGCGAGGCGCTTCGGCGGCTCCTCGGTTCTGAGCACCTTCAGGCGCGGGGCAACGTCAACGCCGTAGTCGGCGGGCGTCTTCTCGTCCAGGGGCTTCTTCTTCGCCTTCATGATGTTGGGCAGCGAGGCATAGCGCGGCTGGTTGAGGCGGAGGTCGGTCGTCACAACGAGCGGCAGCTTGACCTTCAGCATCTGGAGGCCGCCGTCGATTTCGCGGGTGATCGCGGCTTCGCCGTCACCGGGCTCGAGCTTCGAGGTGAATGCGGCCTGCGCCCAGCCTAGGAGGGCTGCGAGCATCTGGCCGGTCTGGTTGCAGTCGTCGTCGATCGCCTGCTTGCCGAGAATGACGATCTCCGGCTTTTCGGCCTCGACCACGCCCTTCAGGATCTTGGCGACGGCGAGCGGCTCGACCAGCGCGTCGGTCTTGACGAGGATCGCACGGTCGGCACCCATGGCGAGCGCCGTGCGGAGCGTTTCCTGCGACTGCTGCGGCCCGATCGAAACGGCCACGACCTCGGTCGCCTTGCCGGATTCCTTGAGGCGCACGGCCTCCTCGACGCCGATTTCGTCGAAGGGGTTCATCGACATCTTCACGTTGGCCAGTTCGACACCCGAACCGTCGGCCTTCACACGGATCTTGACGTTGTAGTCAACGACCCGCTTCACAGCGACAAGGACTTTCATCATTTCCCTCGATATGGCGGTCTTGAAAAGTGGCCGGACCCTAGTGAGGGGAACCCCTCAAGTCAATTCCACCAACGCCGCTTGATGGCCGAATGCGACGTTTCGCTTAGGCCGCAAGCCGCATCCAGAGGCGGCGGCGGATGGCGTAGGTGATGGCCATGCCCGCCAGGAAGCCGCCGATATGGGCGCCCCAGGCGATATTCGCATCGGGCTTCCCGTAATCCATCCAGTACGAAAACAGCTGCAATCCGAACCAGCCGCCCAGCACCCAGAGGGCGCCGATGCGGATGGGAATGCGCAGGAACAGCAGGATCCAGACCCGCGCCTTGGGAAACAGGATCACATAAGCGCCAAGTATGCCCGAGACGGCGCCGGAAGCTCCGACCAGCGGCAGGCCGGAGCCGGGCTGCAGGGCGACATGGGCCAGGCCCGCCACCACCCCGCAGACGATATAGAGCATGGCGAAGGACGCATGGCCGTAGGCGTCCTCCACATTGTCGGCAAAGACCCACAGGAACAGCATGTTGGATATGAGATGCCACCAGCTGCCATGAAGGAATTCGTAGGTGATGAGCGTGAAGGGCTCCGGAATGGGATTGTAGCCCAGAACCGGCGGCAACATGCCGGTCAGCTCACCGGGCACAAGGCCCCAGCCCACCGCGATGACAGAGAGAACCGCATCCGTGTTGAAGGCGCCTGTCGTCAGGTACATCACGACGTTGAGTGCGATGATGGTGACGGTGACGAGCTGGAAGCGGATGACCTTCAGCGGGGTGGAATCGTGAAGGGGGATGAACATCGGGTCTCAGCGTGTCTTGCCGGGAACCCACAGCACGTCGCCGGAGGTGCGCGCATTGGCCCAGCGGCTGGCGACGAAGAAGAAGTCCGACAGCCGGTTGATATAGGCGATGGCGCCCTCGCTCACGTGCTCGCCCTCATGCAGGCCAAGCTCGACGATGAGGCGTTCGGCGCGGCGGCAGACGGTGCGGGACAGGTGAAGATGAGCGGCGGCGGGATGGCCGCCAGGGAGCACGAAGGACCGCAGCGGCGAGAGTTCCGAATTGAGATCATCGATCTCGGCCTCAATGCGCTCGTACTGCTTCGGGAGAATACGGAGCGGCTCGTAGCCCAGGTCCTTGCCGGTGTCGGGCACGCAGAGGTCGGCACCGAGGTCGAACAGCTCGTTCTGGATGCGGGCCAGCATGGCATCGAGCTTCTGCATGTCGGGCGTTGCGGTGTGGAGGCGCACGATGCCCAGCGTGGCGTTGGTCTCGTCCACCGTCCCATAGGCCTGTATCCGGAGATGCGCCTTCGACACGCGCTCGCCGGAGCCGAGTGCCGTTTCTCCGGCATCGCCGGTGCGGGTGTAGATGCGATTGAGAACGACCATGAAACTCGATGATTGAAGTTGATGTTTGGATGTAGCGGGAAGCAGCCCCGCGCGCTACTCATTCCTCAAGTAAGGCGCTGGGTTTGCCGATAGGGCAGCCCATGTGACGGTCAGTCCTGCCGCCACCGTCACCACCATGGCGATGAGCGCCGTCAGGCCTGCGGTTACAAACGAGAAGCTCCACGGAATTTCGAGGATGTAATGCGCGAGGAACCATGAGGCGAGCGAACCGACGGCCAATCCAAACACGGCGGCGGCAAGACCCAAGGCCGCATATTCGATGGTGAAGGCGCCGACGAGCTGGCGTTTTGTAGCGCCATAGGTTTTCAGCACGACCGCCTCGTAGAGCCGTTCCGAAAGGCCCGCCGCCAGCGCTCCGGCGAGAACCAGCACGCCCGTGAGAAGCGTCAACACATTGGCGCCACGGATGGCCGCGAGCATCTGTCCCAGCAAGCCGCTCACGATGTCGATCGCGTCCTTGACACGCACGGCTGTCACCGAAGGATAGGCACGGGCCATCTTGTTGAGGAGAGCCGCCTTGTCGCCGCCATTCATTTCGACGGTCACGATATGGCTGTGCGGCGCACTCTTCAACACACTGGGCGAGAACACCATCACGAAGTTGATGCCGAGATTCCGCCAGTTCACCTTGCGGGTGTTGGCGACCTTGGCGGTGATCTCGCGGCCCAGCACATTGACGGTGATCTCGTCGCCGATCTTCACACCAATCCCTGAGGCAATCTCATCGACCAGCGAGACGAGCGGCAGGCCCGCATAGTCCTTCGGCCACCACTCGCCTTCGACCAGCGTGGAGCCCTCGGGAAGGCTGTCGGCATAGGTGAGGCCCCGGTCGCCGCGCAACGCCCAGTTGGACTCTGGCGAAGCTTCCACCTTCTCGGCGGGAACGCCCTTCACGCTGACCACGCGGCCGCGCAGCATGGGCGAATTGGCGACATGGGTAACACCCGCTTCCTTTGTGACTGCATCCTTGAAGGCCTCAAGCTCGGTGTTGCGGACATCGAGGAAGAAGAAGGCCGGGGCCTTCTCCGGGATGCCGGACCTGAGTTCGGTCGAGATGGTGCGGTCGGTGAGGGCCAGTGTGACAAAGAGCGTGAGACCCAACCCCAGCGCGAGGATGACCGAGCCCGCGGCTGTTCCCGGACGGTGAAGATTGCCGATGGCATAGCGCCATATGACAGAAGAGGCCCTTGGCATGCGGCGAGCGCCCATGATGATGAGCCGGGCAAGACCGAGCAGCACGACGAAGCTGACGACGAGCCCCCCTAAGAACCATGCGGTGATGCGCGTGTTCTCGAATGCGAAGAAGACCAGTCCCGCGATGAGCGCCAGGGCCATCGCGATGGCGCCAAGCTCCCATGCTCCGGGACGGCCATGAACCGGCGCGATGCGTGAGCGGAACAGGGCCGAGGCCGGAACGCGGCGCGTATGTGCCAGCGGCCACAGGGCGAAGGCGATGGTGGTGAGAAGGCCAAGCGCTCCGGCGAAGAGCAGCGGGATCACTTCCACGCGCGCCGCGATGGGAAGCGGCAGTACGCCGCCGAGCGTGGCCGAGACCAGCGCGGGTGCCACGGCGCCCGCTGCTAGCCCGAGCCCGATGGCGAGCAGTCCCACAAGAAGAATTTCGGTCAGGTAGATGCCGAGCACATCGCGCGAGGATGCGCCGAGGCACTTGAAGGTGGCGATCGAATTCATCTTCCGCGTCACGAAGGCCTGAACCGCATTGGCGATGCCCGCGCCGCCGACGATGAGGGACGCAAGACCGACCAGCGTCATGAAGTAGCTGAGGCGCTCGATGAAATTGTCGGCGCCCGAGGCCGCGTTGTTGCGGTTCTTCACGCGCCAGCCGGAGTCCTTCCACTCCTCGCGGGCCTGCAACATCACGGCCCGCATGGATTCGGGCGAGGGATCGGGCAGCTTCACGCGATAGCGCCAGGTGATGAGGCTTCCCGGCTGCACGATGCCGGTCGACCGCAGCGTCTCCTCGGTCACGAGCAGGCGGGGGCCCAGCACGATACCGTCCGAAATGCGGTCGGGCTCCAGCTTGATGAGCGCGCGGATCGCGACATCGATGGAACCGAGCTTCACGCGGTCGCCGGGCTTCAAGCCCAGCCGTCCCATGAGCAGCGGATCAGCCACCGCTCCGGGCAATCCATCGCGGGTCGCAAGCGCATCGGCCAGCGTCATGCCATTGTCGAGGTCTACCGTGCCGTAGAGCGGGTAATTCGCGTCGACGGCCTTGGCTTCGACAAGTGTGGTGTTGTCGCCTGCCACCGCCATGGCGCGCACGGTTGCCACCTTGCTCACGGTGCCCTTGGACGAGATGAAGGCCAGTTCCGGATCGGTCGTCTCGCGGTGGATGAGAGAGAACTCGACATCGCCGCCCAGAAGCGGCTGGCCCTGCTCGTCGAGGCCGCGTTCGATGGCTGCCGAGAGCGAACCGATGATGGCGATGGTGCCGGTGCCGAGTGCGAGGCAGGTGAGAAAGATCCAGAAGCCTTGCAGGCCAGAACGGAGATCGCGGGCCGCGAATCGCAGCCAGAGCGCAAGGTTCATGCGAGTGCTCCGGGCTGGGCCCCGGCCACGATCTTTCCGTCGAGTACCTCGGCCACGCGGTCGCAGCGCTCCGCGAGCGTCCGGTCATGAGTGACGAGGAGCAGGGCCGCGCCGTCCTGCTGCTTCAGGTCGAAGAGCAGCTTGATGATCTGCTCGCCGGTCACATGGTCGAGATTGCCGGTGGGTTCGTCGGCGATGATGATCTTCGCGCCGGACGCCAGTGCTCTCGCGATCGCCACGCGTTGCTGTTCGCCGCCCGACAATTGTCCCGGATAATGGGTCAGGCGATGACCCAGACCCACGCGCTTCAGCTTTTCCGTGGCGATGAGCATGGCGTTCTGTTCGCCACGGAATTCCAGCGGCACGGCCACGTTCTCGAGCGCCGTCATGGTGGGGATGAGGTGAAAAGACTGGAAGACGATGCCGACATTGTCGCGCCTGAAGGCGGACAGTTCATCCTCGCTCTTTCCCGACAGATCCTGGCCCGCAACGCTGACGAAGCCGCGGCTGGCGCGTTCCAGCCCGGCGATCACCATGAGCAGCGTGGTCTTGCCCGAGCCCGAGGGACCGACGATGCCGAGAGCCTCGCCCGGCATGACTGTCAGGTCGACGCCGCGCAGGATATCGACATTGCCGGCGCGGCTCGGCAGGGTCAGGTGAACGTCTTTCAGGGAAACAGCCGTGGTGGTCATTGCATCGAACATGGTTGGCCTTACGTGCTTTGTCGAGTTACGGATGCTTGAACACGGCAACCATGGCGCTTAATTGTCCGTCATGATGAAACTTTCCGCCGTCCTGGCCTTCCTTCTCCTCATGCTCCAGCCGCTTCATGCCCAAAGCATCACCATTCTGGCCTTGGGCGACAGCCTGACGGCGGGCTACGGGCTGCAACCATCCGATGCCTTCCCGGTGAAGCTCGAAGCGGCGCTCAAAGCGAAGGGCCACGATGTGAAGGTGGTCAATGCCGGTGTGTCGGGAGATACCGCGCTTGACGGGTTCTCGCGCCTCGACTGGTCGCTTTCGGAGGACGTCGATGCGGTGATCGTCGAGCTTGGCGCCAACGATGCGCTGCGCGGGTTGCCCGCCCCGCAGGCGGAAGCCGCACTCGATGGAATTCTGGCGACGCTCAAGGAAAAGGACATTCCCGCGCTGGTCGCCGGCATGCGCGCGCCCCCCAACCTGGGGCCTGAGTATCAGGCGAGCTTCGACGGCATGTACGCGCGGCAGGCCGAAAAGCATGGCGCGTTGCTTTACCCGTTTTTCCTCGACGGTGTTGCGGCGGAGGTCAAGCTCAACCAGGCCGACGGCATTCATCCCAATCCGGCGGGCGTCGACATCGTGGTGTCCCGCATCCTGCCCAGCGTTGAACAATTGATCGCCAGGGTTGCCGGAAAATAGCGCTTGGGTTTCCCGGGAATCACATTAGCGTAGGTTCCAAGCGTTTCGCACATCCTTCGCCGCAGAGGAGGTCCCCGCAATGCCACGTCTGTTTACCGGTCTTGATATCCCCAGTGACGTGGCCTTCGATCTCGATCTGATGCGAGGCGGGATTCCCGGTGCGAGGTGGATCGACCGCGAATCCTATCACATCACGCTCCGCTTCATCGGCGACATCGACGAGGGATTGGCCCGCGAGATCGCCTATGAGCTTGACGGGGTGGAGGCGCGGCCCTTCGCGTTGAAGCTGACCGGCTGCGGGGTATTCGGCGGCAACAAGCCTCATGTGCTGTTCGCGGGGGTCGAGGAAAATGCTGAGCTCAGAAGGCTGCAATCCATCCACGAACGCATCTGCCAGGTGCTGGGCCTGCCGCCTGACCCCCGCAAGTTTGCACCGCATGTCACTTTGGCACGGTTGAAGGACCCCGACCTTACGGCCTTGCACCACTTCATCGCTTCCCATAACCTCTACCGCAGCCGGGTATTCGAAGTGCCGCGTTTCGTGCTCTTCTCGTCCCGGCCATCGCGCGGGGGCGGTCCCTACGCGATAGAGGAATCATACCGCTTGCAGGCAGGGATATGACGGACAAAGCATTGGTCGGCGTCGAACGGGCCAAGGCCCTCCACGAGCTTCAGGGCTGGGCGGAGGCCAAGGGACGAGATGCGATCGCCAAGACCTATCAATTCAAGTCGTTCAGCCAGGCCTGGGGCTGGATGAGCCGGGTGGCGCTTTTCGCCGAGAAGACCGACCATCATCCCGAATGGTTCAACGTTTATGGGCGGGTGGAAGTGACGCTTTCGACGCATACCGCTGGTGGGGTCACCGATCTGGACATCGCGCTGGCGCGTAAGATGGACCAGTATGCAAACAGTTAGTTAATGGCCGTTAAGGCACCTAAAATTCCTGTAACTTGAAGCAAGTGGGGCTTTTCCCCATATTCGCTGTCAAATCTTACCGCTGGAGGAACGTAAATGGCTGAATCCCGTTATCAACCCCAAGCAAGGACCGAGACCCGGGCCGAAATCGACCAGGGTCTGCGTTCCTACATGCTGGGCGTTTACAACTACATGGCTTTGGGTGTGGCGGCGACCGCCATCATCACGATGCTGGTGGCGTCCAACCCGGCCGCCATGCAGGCGGTCTACTCGTTGAAGTGGATATTCTTCATCGCCATCATCGGCATGGGCTTCCTGGCGCCACGCCTGATCTTCTCGTCGAACCCGGCAGTCGCCCATGGCGCGTTCTGGGGCTATGTCGCCCTCTGGGGCCTCGCCATCGCACCGATGGTCGGCACCTATCTGGCGGTTGCCCCCGGAATGGTCACGCAGGCCTTCCTGATCTCGGCCGTCACCTTCGGCGCCACCAGCCTCGCGGGCTACGTCACCAAGCGTGACCTCTCGGGCTTCGGCACCTTCTTCATGATGGCCTCGATCGGCATCCTGATCGCGATGCTGGTGAATGTGTTCTTCGTGCAGTCGAGCATGATGAGCCTCCTCACCTCGGTGGTGGTCGTTCTGCTGTTTGCCGGCATCACGGCTTATGAAACCCAGCAGATCAAGGAAATGTATGTGGAAGGCGATGCGCCGGGCGTACAGCGCGGCAAGTCGATCTTCGGAGCCTTCATGCTCTATGGCAGCTTCATCACGCTGTTCATCCACATCCTGAACATCCTCGGGATCATGCGGAGCGAGTAACGACCCGCACCTGCCTCACACGGAAACCCCGGCTCGAAAGGCCGGGGTTTTTTTGTTTGGCGGGCTGCTTCGAGAAGGTCAGATCGGCCGCAGCTTTGGCGTTTTCACCAGAACCCGGAGGACCATCGCCAGGTCGTGGCCACGCTTGAGGATGAGGCCGCCCTGCGCAATGACCGCGTAGGCGCCTTGCTTGCGGGCCAGCGATGGGTCCTTCACGATACGGTAGAGGGGTATTTCGGACGATCGCCGGAACACCGAGAAGGTCGCCGTCTCGTGTCCGAATTCCATAGCGTAGTCCCGCCATTCGCCCTCGGCGACCTTGGAGCCGTAGAGACTCAAAATGGCCTGAAGTTCCTTTCGGTCGAAGGCCACCTGCTCGGGTGGCTTGTGGCCCCGGCTGCCGGATTCGTCCCGGCCCGGAGAGGCGCCGGAACCCCAGGGCCGGAGTGGAACTATATCTTCGGTCTTGTCCAAGAGGCCCCCTTTGCCATTGGGTGAGGACTGGTCCCGAACATGGACCCATTCAGTCAACGTGACAAGCTTGTGACGGACAGGGCGCAACAAGTTTCACCTTTCCGCCGCATTTGCATCAAGCTTGCGCCCATGTCGCAGGCGATAAGAACTGCGTTGCCTCTAAAGCCCGGCTGGTGTTGAGCGACGGAAATCTCAGCCCCCCAGCCCCCCGAAGCTTGTTCAACCGGCCGGGCCGTTACCCCATCACCCAAGTGTAAGTGTGTTGAGGCGTTTGAGTAGAGTTCTGCGGCCGGATCCCTTGGGGAGCCCGGCCGCTTTTTCTTTCGGCTCTTGACCGGAAATCTGTCACACCCGATATGGCTGGCCGTCAGTTCCAGTGCTTCAGGAAGAGAGTGACATGGCCAACGATACCACGGCAACACCAGACGCCGCCGCTCATGGCGCCCCCCGGTCCCACGCGTTCCAGGCGGAAGTCGCCAAGCTCCTGCACCTGATGGTGCATTCGGTCTATTCCGACCGCGACGTGTTCCTGCGCGAGTTGATCTCGAATGCCGCCGACGCGCTCGACAAGTTGCGCTACGAGGCGATTGCCCAGCCCGAGCTACTCGAAGGGGCTCCCGATCTCAAGATCACCATCACGCCCGACAAGGCGGCAAAGACGCTGACCATCGCCGACAGCGGCATCGGCATGAGCGAGACGGAGCTTGTCGAGAACCTCGGCACCATCGCCAAGTCCGGTACGCAGGCCTTCGTGGAGAAGGCGAAGGCGGCGCAGGGCGACATTCACCTGATCGGCCAGTTCGGCATCGGTTTCTATTCGGGCTTCATCGTCGCCTCGAAGGTGGACGTGATCTCGCGGCGCGCGGGCTCGCAGGAGGCTCACTTGTGGTCGTCCGACGGCTCGGGCAGCTTCACCATCGCGCCGGTGGCGGACGCTCCGCGCGGCACCACCATTGTTCTGTACCTCAAGGACGACAGCCTCGAGTTCCTCGAGGACTGGAAGATCGAGACCGTCGTGCGGACCTACTCCGACCATATCGCGCATCCGATCATGCTGGTGGATGGCGAAGAGGCGCCGCGGCAGATCAATACGGCCAATGCCATCTGGACGCGGCCCAAGACGGAGATCACGGCGGACCAGCACAAGGAGTTCTTCGGGCATATCTCGGGCAGCTATTCCGACCCGGCGATCACGCTGCATTACCGCGCCGAGGGCCGGCATGAATATACCGTGCTGCTCTACGTTCCCGGCGAGAAGCCCTTCGACCTTTATGACCCCGAGCGCCGCGGCCGCCAGAAGCTCTATGTGAAGCGCGTCTATATCGCGGATGACGTCGAACTGCTGCCGCCCTACCTCCGTTTCGTGCGCGGCATCATCGACAGCGAGGACATGCCGCTGAACCTGTCGCGCGAAATGCTGCAGAACAATCCGCAGGTGGCGGCGATCCGCAAGGCGGTCACCAACAAGGTTCTCTCCGAACTGAAGAAGAGTGCCGAGAGCGACGAGGCGAATTTCCGGAAGGTCTGGGAAGTCTTCGGCCCGGTCATCAAGGAAGGCCTCTACGAGGACATGGAACGGCGCGACCAGATCTATGACATTGCCCGCTTCCGCTCCACCAAGGGCGAATGGGTAAGCCTCAAGGACTATATCGCAGGCCTCAAGGAGAACCAGACCGCGATCTACTATCTCACAGCCGAGGATGCGGCGAAGGCCAAGGCCAGCCCGCAGCTCGAAGGCTACAAGGCGCGCGACGTGGAGGTGCTGCTGCTGACCGACCCTGTCGACTCGTTCTGGGTACGCACTGCTTTGGGTTTTGACGGAAAGCCGTTCAAGTCGGTGACGCAGGGAGCCGCCGACCTCGACCTGATCAAACTGAAGGACGAGGCGACGCCCGAGACCGCGGACGAGCCCGCCACCGTGACCCTGATCGCTGCGCTGAAGCAGGCACTGGGCGACAAGGTGAAGGACGTTCGCAATTCGAAGCGGCTGACCGAAAGCGCCGTCTGCATCGTCAACGACAACGACATGGACCGCACGCTGGAGAAACTTCTGTCGCGGCAGAAGGATTCAGGGGTGTCGATCTCGGCACCGATCCTCGAGATCAATGCCGGGCATGCGATGATCCAGGCACTTGCCCGTCAAGTTCAGTCGAAGGGGGCGGCTTCGGTCGAAGACGCGGCGCAACTGCTCCTCGATCAGGCCTTCATCATCGAAGGCGAACAGGTGCCAGACCCCTCGAACTTCGCGCGCCGCATGGCCGACGTGATGGCGAAGGCCTTCTCGTAAACACCAAAAAACAAAGGCCGGGCAATCGCCCGGCCTCTTTCGCTCGGGATCGCTGCAGCTCAGTCTTTGGCGCGCTCGACGTAGGACGAGTCTTCCGTCGACACGACGATGCGCGTGCCCGAGACGATGTGCGGCGGCACCATGGTGCGGACGCCATTCGACAGGACAGCGGGCTTGAACGAGGACGACGCCGTCTGGTTCTTGATCGCGGGCTCGGTCTCTACGATCTCGAGTGTCACGCGCGGCGGCAGTTCGATCGAGATCGGGGTATCGTTGAACAGCGCGATCTGGCACTCCATGCCTTCCTGAAGGAAGGGAGCCTGGTCGCCCAGCATGTCTTCCGGAACCTGGATCTGCTCGTAGTTGGTGGGGTTCATGAAGATGTAGTTGTCATCGTCCTTGTAGAGATAGGAATGCGTGATGGTCTCAACGAAGGCGCGTTCCAGCGGATCGGTCGTCTTGTAGCGCACCACCGTCTTCACGCCGTCCGAGATGCGGCGCATGTCTATCGTCGTCGTCGGCGTGCCTTTTCCGGGATGCATGGACTCGGCCTTGAGCACCACGTAGAGCTTGCCGTCCTCGTGCTCGATGACATTGCCCTTGCGGACACCGCTTGCGATAACCTTGACCACGTTGTTTTCTCGTTCCTGAAATTTGCCGGATGGGATTGCGCGCGGTATTAGCAGCGCCCATTGAGGAAGCCAACCCCCTTGGGAGAACGCAGTGCCGCACAGTCAATCCCGCTGGTTCTCGCCCGAGCGCCATGCCGACCGCCGGCCCTTCCTGCTGGCCCGCAACCGGGTCCTCGCCGCCATGAGGGCGTGGTTTGCCGCACGGGATTTCATCGAGGTGGATTGCGGGGCGCTGCAGGTCTCGCCCGGAAACGAGGCTCATCTCCACGGTTTTGCCACCGACCTGATCCAGCCGGATGGTTCTGCCGAACGGCGCTATCTCCACACCTCGCCGGAATTTGCCTGCAAGAAACTGCTGGCGGCGGGCGAAACGCGCATCTTCAACCTCGGCCATGTCTACCGCAACCGCGAGCGGACGCTCACGCATTCGCCCGAGTTCACCATGCTCGAATGGTACAGGGTGCGGGAGGACTACGAGGTCATCATCGAGGATACGTTGGCGCTGGTGCGGCTGGCGGCGGAAACAGCGTGCACGCAGCAGTTCCAGTGGCGGGGGCGCGAAGCCGCTCCGCTGGCCGAGGCCGAATGGCTGACCGTGAACGACGCCTTCATCCGCTATGCCGGGGTCGATCTTCTCTCGACGCTCGACGCTGAGGGCAATGCCGATCGCGACAAGCTGGCCGGGCTTTCGCCGGTCCGGATCGCGGCCGATGACACATGGTCCGACATCTTCAGCCGCATACTTGCAGAAGAGGTGGAGGCCAATCTCGGCAATGGCCGCATTACGGTGCTTTATGAATATCCCTCCGTCGAGGCGGCCCTTGCCCGCACCAGCTCGCGTGATCCCCGCGTGGCGGAGCGTTTCGAGCTCTATGCCTGTGGTGTCGAACTGGCCAATGGCTTCGGCGAACTGACCGATCCTGAAGAGCAGCGCCGCCGCTTCGAGGCGGAGATGGATGTGAAGGAAAGGATTTACGGCGAACGCTATCCGGTGGATGGGGACCTGCTGGAGGCCCTTGCCCTGATGCCACCGGCCAGCGGGGTGGCCCTGGGCTTCGACCGTCTCGTCATGCTGGCGGCGGGCGCCACGCGCATAGACCAGGTGCTGTGGACGCCGGTCTCCTGAAACTCCATCTCGACCGGAGCCGGGGGCGCAGCTAAGGTCTGCCCGTATTCGCTTGGGAGGGCATCATATGACAAAGATCCGCTACGCTGTGGTGGGAGGCGGCTGGATATCACAGATCGCCTTCATGCCGGGGATCGAGCAGACCGGAAACTCCGAGATGACGGCCATCGTCTCCGGCAACCGGGCCAATGCCGAGAATATGGCGAAGTTCTACGGCATCGAGCACATCTTCAGCTACGAGCAGTATGACGACATGCTGCGGCAGGGCATCGTGGATGCGGTCTATATCGCGCTGCCCAACTCCATGCATGCCGACTACGCGATCCGGGCCGCGAAGGCGGGCGTTCATGCATTGGTCGAGAAGCCGCTCGCCATCACGGTTGCCGAATGCGAGGCGATGATCGCCGCCGCCGACAAGGCCGGCGTGTTCCTGATGACGGCTTACCGGCTTCACAACGAGCCCGGCACCATCGAGGTTCTCGAAACCATCCGCCGCAGCGAGATCGGTGATCCGCGCCTGTTCAGTTCGGTGTTCTCCTTCCCCGTGGCGCCCGGCAACCACCGCCTGAAGGCCGAGCACTGGGGTGGTGCTCTTCAGGACATCGGCGTCTACTGCATGAATGCCGCGCGCCACGTGTTCGGCACCGAGCCCACCGAGGCGGTTGCCATGTCGGGCTGGGGCGATGGCGATCCACGTTTTGCGGAGGTCGAGGAGATGATCTCGGCCACACTCCGCTTTCCGGGCGACCGGCTGGCGCAGTTCATCGTCAGCTTTGGGGCGGATGACCGCGACAGCTACCGGGTCGTCGGCACCAAGGGCCAGATCGAGGTCGATTCCGCCTACCGGCTGGACAGGCCGATCTCGCTCCGCATCACGTCGGGCGGCAAGGTCACGGAGAAGAACTTCCCGCAATACGATCACTTCAGCGGGCAGGCGCATTATTTCTCGGACTGCATCCTGAAGGGCATGAGGCCGGAGCCTGATGGCGGCGACGGCGCCAACGATGTGCGTGCCCTGCTGGCGATCGAGGCGGCATCGCGCACCGGGCAGGCCCAGAAGATCGCGTCACCGGCGCGGCCCTCGCACCCGACGCCCGACATGGCGCGGAATTTCCCCTGGGTCGAAAAGCGGCTGATGCTGTAACGGCTCAGCGCGGCATCAGCGCCCAGTAGTCGAGTTCGAGGATCACGCCCGGCGTGTCGGGCGTGCCATCCACAACCGGAAACTCCGGACACGGAAGATCGCGCGTGGCGCGGGTGAGAATGCGGAGCGCGCCCACGTCGCTGCGGCCCGGCACATCGGCGGATTCCAGAATTTCGGACCACGCAAACACGGTGCCGCCTGCAAACAGCGGCGCCACGTGGCGGCCGCCGTTGATGGCCGCGATGTGAAAGGCGTTGCCCAGCCCGTTGAAGGAGAGGGCGCGGGCCAGCGAGATGACGTGGCCGCCATAGATAAGCCTGCGGCCGAAGCGGCCCTGTGCTTCCGAGAACTGGTTGAAATGCACCTTGGCGGTGTTCTGGTAGAGCCGCGTGGCGAGCTGGTGCTCCGCCTCTTCCACCGTCATGCCGTCCACATGGTCGATCTTCTCGCCCGCGGCGTAGTCACCAAAGCGGTGCGGCGAGCCGGACCAGTCATTGTCCCAGAGCGCCGGATCGATGACGGGACAATCGCGCCCCAGTGCTGAAGGTTCGACGCGCTTTGGCAATTGCGGAACGAAGGCCTCCGGTGCGGCAGCCCTCTCGTCGCGCTTCCGCACCATCACCCAGCGAACGTAGGAGAGGACTTCATCGTCTCGCTGGTTAATGCCAATGGTTCGGACATAGACGGTACCAGTCTTTCCATTGGAATTTTCCTTGAGGCCGATGACCTGGCTCTCTGCCATCAGCGTGTCGCCCGGGTATACGGGACCAAGGAACTGGCAATCAGCGTAACCGAGGTTCGCAATCGCATTAAGCGAGATATCGGGCACGGTCTTGCCGAAAACGATGTGGAAGGTGAGGAGGTCATCGATTGGTGCGTGGCGGTAGCCGATGCTGCTCGCGAAGAAATCAGAAGATTGGACAGCAAAGCGCGAACCGTAAAGCGCGGTATAGAGCGCCTGGTCGCCGCTCGTCACAGTGCGCGGCGTGGCATGGTCAATGCGCTGATGAAGATTGAAGTCCTCGAAGAAGCTACCGGGGTTGGTCTTGGTCATCATGTTTCAATTCCCAAAGATCAATTCTTCGAGGTGCGCACGCAAGGGGACAAGGTGCATGTACAAGTGAACCTTGTAGCACCACCGTAGCGCAGCTAGGGCCTCGCTGCGGCCGTGGATATTCAGATGCCAGTCCACTGCTGCAAGTTCGCGCGCAATGTCTGTTAAATCGTCAATCGCATCACCAGCAGAGATCTGCGGCTCTTCACCTGACACGATCCTTGAACTCAGCATTGTCCAGTACAATCCAAGCGTTGGATAGCGCGGCCCGATGTTTGCCTGCCAGTGATGATCAGGAGTTTCAGGTGGCTCGTCGTCAACAAGTCGGCCGATTGGAGCTAAGGCCGGTTGGAGGGAGTGCATTGAATACAAGAAGGCATCGATATTTCTGGCAAGCGCTTCGATTGAGCCAGGATCGCCATTCCTGCCTGTGATGCAATCGAGCAACGCAAGAGCGCTATCTACGGGATCGAGTTGCAGAAGGCTAGTCAAACCGAGATCGCCTCCGCAATCGCTGCCACGCGTTCGGCCATCGTGAGATGAAGCCGTTCGACCATCTTGCCGTCGATGGTGATGACGCCCTTCTTCTGGTTCTCGGGCAGCTTGAAGGCTTCGATGATCTTCAGCGACCACGCCACTTCTTCCGGAGCGGGCGAGAAGAGTTCGTTGCACACGGCGATCTGTCCGGGGTGGATCAGGGTCTTCCCGTCCATGCCCAGCGTGCGGCCCTGTTCGCATTCGGCGCGGAAGCCCTGCTCGTCGCGGAAGTCGTTGTAGACGCCGTCGATCACGTCCAGCCCATAGGCGCGGGCGGCGAGAAGAGTCATCGACAGCCACGGCAGGATGGCGAAGCGGCCGCCGGTGGCCAGCGCGCGCGATTCCTTCAGCAGGTCGTTGGTGCCGAGCACGAGGCAGGACAGCCTTGCCGCCTGATGCACAGAAGCAATCTCGCGCACGTTGAAGATTGCCATCGGCGTTTCCATCATCGCCCACATGCGGGTGTGCTCGGCGCCGCCCATGCCGGCGTGGATCTTCGAGACATTCACGATGTCGCCGGGTCTCGCGACTTTCGGCACCAGAATGGCATGGGGGTTCGCCTCCGCCGCCATCTTCAAATCCTCCACACCCCATGGCGTGTCGAGGCCGTTGATGCGGATGACGAGTTCACGGCGACCGTAGCCCCCGGCCTTCACGGCGGCGGCCACCTTGGCGCGGGCGTCCGCCTTGGAATCGGGCGCGACCGAATCCTCAAGATCGAGAATCAGCGCATCGGCCGCCAACGACTTCGCCTTCTCGAGGGCTCTTTCATTGTTGCCGGGCATGTAGAGAACGCTGCGGCGGGCTCGCAAGGTCATGTGACGTCCATTGAATGTTGCGCCGCAACGCTAGACGCCGCATTGCGCTGTGGGAAGCCCACTTTTGGATAAGCCGCATGGCTCCGGCCCTTGTGGAGGGCAGGTGCATTCGGCAATGTGCGCCACATGAAAACATATGATGTCGTGATCGTGGGCGGCGGCGTGGTCGGCAGCGCCGCCGCCTATTACCTGAAGAAGAACGGATTCACGGGCACGATTGCCATCGTGGAGAAGGACACCACGTGGCAGTTCGGCTGCACGGGGCGGTCCGCAGGGGGGCTTCGCCAGCAGTTCTCGACGCCCGAGAACATCGCGCTCTCGCTGTTCGGACTGAAGCTGGTGCGGAACCTGAAACAGGAGTTCGGGCCGGAAGCCGATGTGGGCTTCAAGGAGCAAGGCTACCTGATCCTGGCGTCCGACAGCGGCATGCCGATCCTCGAGGAAAATCACGCCGTGCAAATGGCAAACGGCGCCGACAACGTGCTGCTGTATGGTGACGACCTGTCGCAGCGGTTCCCATGGCTCGTGGCCGACGGGCTGGCCGGAGGCTGTTTCGGGCTTGCCGGCGAAGGCTGGATGGACCCCTATTCGATGATGGGGCTGATGCGGAAGGCGGCCATCGCCCAAGGCGTTCAGCTCATTCAGGGCGAGGTGACGGGCGTTTCGCGTGACGGCAACCGCATCACGGGCGTGACACTGGCCGACGGCGAGAAAATCTCCTGTGGCACGATCGTCAACGCGGCGGGCACTGGCGCGGGTGCTCTGGCAGCACTCGCAGGAATTGAACTGCCGGTTGGCCCTCGGAAGCGCTATGTCTATGTCTTCGACTGCCCGGCGGCGACCGAGGCCTTGCACAAGGGTCCGCTCACCGTGCAGCCCAACGGCGTGTGGTTCAGGCCCGAGGGGCGCAATTTCATCTGCGGCGTTTCTCCAGAAGAGCATGACGAACCCACGGTCTTCGACTGGGAGGTCGACTACAGCATTTTCGAGGAACAGCTGTGGCCGGTGCTGGCCGAGCGCGTGCCGCTGTTCGAGGCGATCAAGGTGATCAGCTCGTGGACGGGGCATTATGACTACAACGCACTCGACCAGAACGGCATCATCGGAGCACATCCTGAGGTGGGCAACCTGATCTTCGCCAACGGCTTCTCGGGCCATGGCTTCCAGCAGGGCCCGGCGGCAGGCAATGCTGTCTCGGAGCTCATCATGCATGGCGCATATCGCACCATCGATCTCAATCGGTTCGGCTATGAACGGATCGCGCTGAAAGAACCGCTGTTCGAAAAGAACGTGATCTGATGCGTATCCTGAGCATCTCCAGCCAGGTGGCGTGGGGACCGGTCGGAAATACAGCCGCGGTGCCCGCACTTCAGGCGCGGGGACACGAGGTCATCGCGGTTCCAACCATCATGCTGTCGAACCATCCGGGCCATGGGACACCGGCGGGCTTCCGCACGCAGCCCGAGGACATTTCGCGCATACTCGATGCGCTGGACGGGTTCGGCATCCTCGCTGGTTGCGATGCAGTGTTCACCGGCTATTTCGCCAGTCCCGAACAGGTCGAGGCCGCAGCAATCGTCCTTGAACGGATGACTTCGGCCAGGCCTTCACTCTATGTCCTGGTCGATCCTGTGATGGGAGACGAGGGCGGTCTCTATGTGCCGCAACCGGTCGCGGAGGCCATCCGCGACAGGCTGGTGCCGCTTGCCACCTGCATCACGCCGAACCGCTTCGAACTGGCCTGGCTGTCCGGGCATTCCGTCAGCGATGAGGACAGCGCCATTGCGGCAGCACGCGCCATCGGAACGCCGGAAGTGCTCGCCACATCGATTCCGCACTACACCGACCAGATAGCGACCCTGCTGGTGACGGTGGAAACCTATCACATCGCGACGTCGCTGAAGCTGGCGGCCGTTGCAAACGGCACGGGGGATTTTCTCAGCGGGCTCTATCTGGCTAGGCGGCTGGCGGAGCGGGCGCCCGAGGCCTTTGCCGGCGCCAACAAGATCCTCGCGCGCGCCATCGCCATGAGCGCGGGAACACCGGTGCTGGACATTGCGGGCGCGTTGCACGGCAGATGATCCCCGTTGTCGGCGTCGATGGCTGCCCGGGCGGCTGGATCGCGGTTCGTTGGGCGGAGAGCCTGACCCACCATCTCTGCCGCAGCTTCTCCGAAGTGCTGGCATTCGACGCTGACATCGTTGCCGTCGACATGCCCATCGGGTTTCCGTCCGGTTCGGGCCGGTTGGCGGAGCGCGAGGCGCGGGCGCGGCTGGGCGAGCGGCAGTCGAGTGTCTTTTCCGTCCCCTCGCGTGCCGCCGTGATGTGTCTGGACTATCGCGAGTCGTGCGTTGCGAATCTTCTCAATTCCGATCCGCCGAGGAAGGTCTCGAAGCAGATCTTCCACATCTTCGCGAAGATGCGCGAGATCGATGCGTTGATGACTCCCCAAGTTCAATCGCTTGTGTTCGAGGTTCATCCCGAACTCGCCTTCTGGGTGATGAACGGAGAAGCGCCGCTCAACCTTCCCAAGAAGAAAAAGGGGAGCGTTTATCCGGACGGCCTCGACCTTCGACGTGACCTGCTGCTCAAGGCCGGGTTTCCCCTGCAGAGTCTTCCTCCTGCGTCATACCGGAGAGCCGACGTTGGGGCAGACGACCTTCTCGATGCCTGCGCCTGTGCGTGGTCGGCACGGCGCATTGCCGAGGGTCGGTCACTGCGACTTCCTGCCGATCCGCCCCGCGACGCAAGGGGCTTGCGCATGGAGATCAACGCATGAGAAAGAGGCGCCGATTCAAGAGAGATTGCTGCCCATGACGATCCAGACCGCCATCCGCCACAATGCCCTTCTGGGCAAGCCCGTCGCCGAGGAAATCACCCGCGCCGTTTATAATGGAGTGGAGGAACTGGCCTCACAGGGCTGGCCGGTGAAGCTCGTCTCGATCACCATCGGCGACGTTCCGGCCGTCAGCCTCTATGTGCGGAACCAGGCGCGCGGGGCCGAGAAGGCCGGGATCACCTTCGAGGAGCGCAACCTGCCGTCGTCCGTTTCGCGGATCGAGCTGCTGGGCATCCTGCAGGCGCTCAATACTGACCCGCGCGTGACAGGCGTCATCATCCAGCGCCCGGTGCCGAAGCATCTCGACATCCGCGAGTTGCAGACGGCGATCCATCCCTTGAAGGATGTCGAAGGCATGCATCCGGCCTCCATCGGCAACATCGTCTACCGCGATACTTCGCTGGCGCCCTGCACGGCGGCGGCATCGGTCGAGCTTCTGAAGCGCACCGGCCTCAAGCTCGAAGGCCTGGAAGTCGTGGTCATCGGCCACTCCGAAATCGTCGGCAAGCCCATCGCCTTCCTGCTGATGGCGGAGGGCGCCACCGTCACAGTCTGCCATCATATGACACGCAACCTCGCGGTTCACAGCCGGGCGGCGGATGCGATCTTCGTGGCCGTAGGCAAGCCGCGCTTCATCACGCCCAACATGATCAAGCCGGGTGCGGCCGTCATCGACATCGGTATCAACCAGATCGAGGAAGGCGGAAAGCACATCACGGTCGGCGACGTCGACTATGATGCATGTGCCGAAACTGCAGGCTGGATCACGCCGGTGCCGGGCGGCGTGGGGCCGGTGACGGTCTCGATCCTGATGCGCAACGCGCTCACCGCGGCGCATGCGCAGAAGCGCCATTACGATCAGGTGTTCGGCAGCAGCTCCGACCTGCTCGTCCATGTGGCGCCGGCCGAATGAGCATCACCCGGGAAGCGATCACCCGCGCCGCGCATCGCATTGCGCCCAACGTGCGGCGCACGCCGGTGGTGGATGTGATGGTGGATGGCGTCGCTCTCCCCGTCACGCTGAAGCTGGAACTGCTCCAGCATTCGGGGAGCTTCAAGGCACGCGGCGCCTTCAACACGCTGGTGAATGCCACGGTGGGCGCTGGCGGCGTCGCCACGGCGTCGGGCGGCAATCACGGCGCTGCCGTCGCGTATGCCTCGCGTGAACTTGGGCACAAGGCGCGCATCTTCGTTCCTGAAATCTCGTCCCCCGCCAAGGTGGCCCGCATCGCGTCCTATGGTGCCGAGGTCGTGCAGAAGGGCGCCAACTACAACGAGGCGCTGGGTTTCTGCGAGGCGCATGTCGCCGAGACGGGTGCCGTGGGTGTTCATGCCTACGATGCCGTGCCCACGCTCGAGGGCCAGGGCACGCTGGCCCGCGAACTCGAAGACCAGGCACCTGGCCTGGACACCCTGCTCGTCGCAGTGGGCGGCGGCGGTCTCATCGGCGGCATTGCCGCTTGGTATCAGTCATCCGTCAAGATCATCGGCGTCGAGCCCGCAACCTGCAACACGCTGCATGCAGCACTGGCCGCGGGCGAGCGCGTTCCCGTGAAGCCTTCCGGACTCGCGGCGGATTCGCTGGGCGCTTCCACCGTTGGAAAGATCATGTACGACATCGCCAAAGATCATGTCGCGCAGGTGGCGCTGGTGTCCGACGACGATATCCGCGATGCGCAGCGGAAGCTGTGGCGTGACATGCAGCTCGTCACCGAGCCGGGCGGTGCCGCCGCCTTCGCGGCACTTCTCTCCGGTGCCTACACGCCGGAAAAGGACGAGCGCGTGGGCGTCGTCATATGTGGCGCCAACACCTCGATGGATGTCTTCGGAAAATTATTTACTTGAGGTTCAGAACTGCGTCCGCCGCGTCTTCTCCAGCGATGACGGCGCCTTCGAACCAGCCGGCCTGCTCGCGCGCGTAATCCGAGGATGCGAAGGCGATGCGGTCTTCCGGCTGCCAATTCTCGGTCTCGAGTCCGTCTTCGTGACCGGCGAGTGCCGCCACCCAGGTGCCGCGTGCGAAGGGATCATCCAGCCAGTCGTGCCAGTCATGCGAGAGAACTCGCGCATTGGGAAAAAGGCGCGAGGCCTGCTCGCGCACCCACTGGGCATCACCGGGGCGGTTCGCTGCGTTCATCAGTCCGAAGGCAACGATGAGGGTTGAGCCGTCTTCCGCCTTGCGTTCGGCGAAGGCGAACTCGATGCCTGATCCCTCACCCGTCACCAGCGTGCCCACCGGAACGCCTTCCGCCTTGATCCACAGCTTGAAGGATCGGCCGCCGTGCCCCAGCGCGATGGCGTCGCGCTTCGCCTGAGAGAGCTGCGGCGTGAACTCCAGAGACTTCATCTGGTTGACACCGAGAGCCAGAACGCAGGCTTTCGCGCGATAGGTTGTGTCTCCGCATGTGATCGCGACAGTGTCCGCCGTCGTCGTGATCCGCGTCACCGGAGAGGACAGGATGCGCTTCGCACCCGATGCTTCGATCATGCGATCAGCCAGCGCTCCCATGCCAGGCACCACCGTATCGGTCCAGAAGCGGATCATCCCTTCGGCAAGGCCGTTGTCATAGGAACAGCTGCCGAGAAACTCCGACGCCGCAACTGTCTGATGATCGCCGTTGCCCGAAACCGTCCACCATGCCGAGAAGATGTCGCGCGTGGATTTCGGACAGTCGAGCCGGTCGAGATAATCGGCAAAGGAAATGCCGCGCAGGGCCTCGCCCTTTTCATTCGCGGCCATGCCCTTCTTCAAGAGGATCGCATCGACCGCAACTCGTGCGATGGCGCGCTCATGCGCCGTCACGTCTTCGCGCGCGGCGGAGGAATCGGTATGGATTTCGCCGCCGCGAAGCCATTGGCGGGTGGTCACGGGGTGGCGCGGCCGGAGCGAAAGGCCAAGTTCCTCGACCAAGGCGCGGATGCGATCATGCCAGGGCGTGATCCAGGCGCCACCATACTCCAGAACGGTTCTGCCGTCATCGCCCGCATAGGGTTTCATGAAGCCGCGGCCGCCGCAGCGGTCGCGCGCCTCGATGATCGTCACAGATTTTCCGGCTTTCGCCAGTTTCAAAGCCGCCGCAGCGCCCGCCATGCCGGAGCCGACGACGATCACATCCGTTTCCATAGTACTCATGGCGGAACGCTAACATGGACATGATCACAGGAACAACCGCCCCGCTGTCACCTGAGCGCGCACGCGTTCACGGGCAAGCCGAAGCTCATCCTGCATGCGCTTCAATTCGCGCGGCTCGATCGGCACGTCGGGCCACCTGAACGTTGCATTGAGCTTCTTTGCCGTTGCCTTTGCCATGTCGAGGCTGGGGAACAGCAGGTCGAACTTGAGAGAGAACATGACGGTCTCCGTCGCGAGACAGGGGCAGCAAAGCCCATGCGCGTGGAAAGACAAGTCAACCGTGCCCAGGTGCCTGCGCAAACGCAGCACGGTGCCTTGGACAAAGCTGACGGTTCAATGATGTATGTGAAGCGCTCGATGCGCGAAAGATACGCTATCCGCCTGAGGCCCGAGCCTCAGTGCGGCCCGGAGTTCAGCAGCGCGTAAATTGATTTCCCATGGCTGACTCCTTCTCGAAATTGCGTGAGCGCAGTGTGTAACACCGAATCACGCCGCGCGGAAGTGTGCTTATGAAACTTGCTTCTTCCTGTTGCAGCTTGGTAACAGTCTCAGCGCTCGCGGCGGAACACCGCCACGGTCTCGACATGCGACGACCATTTGAACTGGTCGACGGCAGTCACCTGTTTCAGCGCATAGCCTCCGCCTACAAGAATTTCCGCATCGCGCGCGAAAGAACTCGCGTCGCATGACACCGCTACAACGGTGTTCACCGCAGATCGCGCAAGCTGCTTTGCCTGAGCCTCGGCACCGGCGCGGGGCGGATCGAAGACGACGGCGTCGAAGCCTTTCATCTCGTTCGGCACCAGCGGTTCGCGGAAGAGATCGCGCGCGGCGGCCACGAGAGGCTTGAGGCCGGGCGTCGATTTCACCGCCGACTGGAGCGCTGCAATCGCCGCGCGGTCGCTGTCATAGGCCTCGACCTTGCCACGCTCGGCAAGCCGGAAGGCGAAGGGACCGGTGCCGCAGAAAAGATCGGCGACGCTCTTGGACTTGCCCACGCCGTCTTGAACGAGCCGCGCGAGAACGGCCTCGCCCTCCGCTGTCGCCTGCAGGAAGCCGCCCGGTGGCAGCGCCACTTCAGCACAGCCAGTGGCAATGCGCGGCGTAACGGCGGTGGCGATGACCTCACCGTTGACCGAAAGCCGCGCAATTCGCAATTCGCTCACGAGGCTTGCGAGATTGGCGTGTTCCTGCGCGAAGAACTTGCGCTCGGCCTTCACACTCACGTCAAGGCCGGTGAGGGTTGAGGTCAGGGCTACGTCGCAGTCGCCCAGCCTCACGCCGATCAGGCGGCCGATGTCGAAGGCGCGGTCCAGCGCGGGCTCGAGGATGGGGCAGGTATCGATGTCGAGAAGCCTGTGGCTGCGAGCCTCCATGTAACCCGCTGTGACGCCGCCATCGCGGCGGCGCACATGCAGCGCCACGCGGCGGCGGCCCGTGCCATGCGCATCGATGATACCGGAAACCTTTGCCTCCAACCCGCGCGCGGAGAGCGCCTGCTCGACGAGGCTCATTTTCCAGTTGCGGTAAGATTCCTCTTTCCAGTGCTGCAACTGGCAGCCGCCGCAGCGGCCATAGTGTTTGCAAAAAGGCGATTCCCGGTCGGGGGAAGCCTCAAGGATTTCGCCCAGCGCGAGGCGCTCGCCGTCGCCTGCCGCGCGCACCGTTTCGCCGGGAAGAGTGCCGGGAATGAAAATGGCGCGGCCGTCCTGATGCGCGATGCCTTCGCCGCGCCGGCCCATGTCGTCGATGTGGAGTGTATGGTCAGTCATCGCTGCTCAATGGCGGATAAGCGATGGCAACGCCATAGCCCACGCGCAAGGCGATGCGGACTGGGCCGGTCGCCACGTTGGAGAGTGTGAGGGTGGAGCCCACCGGAACATCGCGGTTCACCAGCGGCCATTTCACGCCGTCGAGGTCGAGGCCTTCGAAATCGGCGAAGGGAATGAGGCTCAAACGGGCGGAATCCGGAAGATCCAGAAGTGCTGTACCGGGAAGAACGGGCCACGCCTCTTCCGCGCCGCTGGTGAGATGACAGAAAAGTCCCTGGCGCGCGATGTGGATGCCCTGGCCCAGCAGGCCCGCCGTATGGTCGGTCTGGCCGCCCAAGCCGCCAATCAAAATGATTTCGGTGGCACCGCGCCGGATCGCCTCGTCCACGGCAATGGCACCATCGGTCGAATCCTTCTCGGCCGGGAAGGTCTCGCGTGGCACGTCGCGATATTGCACCGTGAGTTCGGAGCCCGACGAATCGAAATCGCCGACCCAGAGTTCGGGCACCACGCGGAGTGCAGCGGCGTGCATCATGCCGCCATCGGCCGCAATGAAGCGGGCGCCCTTCAACTGGTTTCGCAGGCGGGAGGTGACGATCAGATCGCCGCCGAGCAATATTGCAAATCGTGACATGGAACCTGTCCTAGCAAATGCCGCTTGCCAGCGCACGTGTGCCGCACTACCTTTGGGTCTGCTCTCAACGGGGAGCCGCGCTCGAGCGGCTGAGACGAGGCTGATGCCTCAGACCCGCTGAACCTGATCCGGATCATGCCGGCGGAGGGATTGTGGGCGGATGTTCCTGATCGGAACCTCCAAACCTCCATCCAACGGCGAATGGAGGTACATATGAAAAGAACACTCTCAGCTCTGTTCGCGCTTGTTGTCCTCGCAGCTCCCGCTGCGGCCAAGGAGACGCTTACCGTCTACACCTATGACAGTTTCGTCGCCGAATGGGGCCCCGGCCCCAAGGTGAAGGAAGCCTTCGAGAAGGACTGCGATTGCACCATCGAGTGGGTGGCACCGGGCGATGGCGTCGCCTTGCTCAACCGCCTGAAGCTTGAAGGCGCCAACACCAAGGCCGACGTGGTGCTGGGCCTCGACACCAACCTCACGGCGGAAGCGGCGGCGACGGGCCTGTTCGGCCAGCATGGCCTGGACGTAGCGCTTGCGAAGACGCCGATCCCGTGGGCCGACGAATATTTCATGCCTTTCGACTATGCGCATTTCGCCGTTATCTATGACAGCCAGATGGTGACGGAACCGCCGAAATCGCTTGATGAACTCGTCAATGGCGATCCGTCGCAGAAGATCGTGCTCGAAGACCCGCGCACCTCCACACCGGGGCTCGGCTTCCTGCTGTGGATGAAGCAGGTCTATGGCGACAAGTCGGCTGAGGCGTGGAAGAAGCTCTCGGGCCGTGTGCTGACGGTCACGCCCGGCTGGTCGGAAGCCTATGCGCTGTTCACCAAGGGCGAGGCGCCGATGGTGCTCTCCTACACGACGTCTCCCGCCTATCACGTGATTGCCGAGAACACCGACCGCTACAAGGCGGCGCCGTTCTCGGAAGGCCATTACCTCCAGATCGAGGTGGCGGGCCTCATCGACAAGAGCCCCGAGAGGGCTCTGGCGCAGAAGTTCATCGCCTTCATGATGAGCCCCGGGTTCCAGGACCAGATCCCCACCAACAACTGGATGTTCCCCGCAGGCCAGACCTCGGCACCGCTGCCCGAGGCTTTCGACGCACTGGTGAAGCCGGAGAAGACGCTCATCTACTCGCCTCTCGAAGTCGACCAGAACCGCCGCGCCTGGATCGATGAATGGCTGAACGCCATGGCGAAGTGAGGACATATAATACCCAGCCGCGAGCGCCAGCCCTGCTGGCGCTCGCCTTCCTCCTGCTCGCCCTTGCCGCGGGATTTCTGCCCGTTCTCTGGATGGGCGCGGGACGCGGGTTTTCCGGGTTCGATGCCTATATCCTCCGTGTACTGAACTTCACGCTGCTGCAGGCGGGACTATCCACCCTCATCTCGATTGCTCTGGGCCTTCCCGTGGCACGCGCGCTGGCGCGGAGGCCTGCCTTTCCCGGGCGCATGATCGTGGTGCGCCTGCTCAACCTGCCGCTGGCGCTTCCGGCCATCGTGGTCATCATCGGCATCATCGAGGTCTATGGCACGCAGGGCTGGCTTGGCGGTGTGTTCGATATCTATGGGCTGCAAGGCATCCTGCTCGCGCATGTGTTCTTCAACCTGCCTCTCGCCGCGAGGCTCATCCTGTCGGACTTCGAGCGCATTCCGCCCGAGAGCTGGAAACTCTCGGCCCAGCTTGGCCTGAACGAGAGGCAGATCTGGCGGCTGGTCGAGTGGCCGCAGATCAGGGGCAACCTTCCCGGCGTGGCGCTTCTCATCTTCCTGCTCTGCGCCTCGAGCTTCGCCATTGTACTGACCCTGGGCGGGGGCCCGCGCGCCACAACCCTCGAGGTTGCCATCTTCCAGTCGCTCCGCGCCGACTTCGATCCGCAGCGGGCTGCCCTGCTGGCTTTCGTGCAACTGGCGCTGTGCGCGAGCCTGTCGCTTCTGGCACAGAGATGGGGCCGACTGGCACCGGCCTTTCCCGCACTTCGCGCCACGGCGCGGCGCTTTGATGGGCGGAGCGGGCTTTCGAGACTGACCGATGCCGCGCTCATCGCGGCAGCCCTTTTGCTGCTGCTTCCGCCGC
>NZ_JBGSOZ010000158.1:0-2339 GCF_041738905.1 Aestuariivirga sp. | reverse complement strand
GGGCAGTCCGGCCACGGCGAGTGCGGCATGAAGCTCGGCCAGCCTCGCTTCATAGCCCTTGACCTGTTCGGCCGCCGTGTCGAGGCGTGCGCGGGCCGCGGTGCCTGTGCTGGCCAGCGTGTCGGCGCGGCCAAATTCCTTTCGCGCAAGGTCGAGCGTGGCCTCGGCCTGCCAGATCTGCGCGCGGATCACGGCGATCTCATCCTCGCGCTTGCCTGACAGCAGGTTGGCGTGGACAGCCTTCGCAGCTGCAACGGCTGCCTCGGTCCGCGCGAGTTCCGCTTCTGCCTGCTCAGGATCGAGCAAGAACAGAATGTCGCTCTCCTTCACGGAAGTTCCCTTCACGGCGGTGACCGACACCAGCCGCCCCGCCTGTGGAGCGCCGATCAGGGCCGTGTCGCCCTCCACATAACCCAGATAGGCGAGGCGGCCCGACGGCTGCGGCAGCCAGCGGTCGCGGAAGAGAAAGGCGGTGACTGCCAGCGACACAATGACCACCGGAAGTATGAACCGTTTCATTTGGCAATCCCCCGCAGGAAGGTTTCGACGTGCTGGGCGACATAGGCCTCAATGTCGAGCGCCTCGGCACCCAGCGGTTCGAACACGGTCTTCCAGATGGCGGCCAGCAGCATGGGCGCGATCATGGCCTTGACCGCAAGTGCCGGATCGATGTCGCGGAACTCGCCCGCCGCGATGCCGCGCCGGATGACGCCTTCGAAGATCGGCAGGCCCTGTGAGACGACGCTGTCGAGATAGAGCTTGCCGACATCGGGGTGCGCGCGGCTCTCGGAGATGACCACTTTCATCAATTCGGGAAATCGCGTGTCGCGCAGCTGGCGCGCCATGAAGGTAAGGATCGTTTGAAGCAAGGGGCCGACGGGACCTTCATGGGCTTCGGCAAAGCCCTTGGCGACGGCCAGGTTTGCACCGGCCATCTCGTTCACCAAGGCTTTCAGCAAAGCCATTTTATCTTTGAAATAGAGATAGATGGCTGCCTTGCTCAAACCGGCACGTGAAGCGACGTCTTCCATGCGGGTGGCGGAAAATCCCTTCTCCGCAAAGAGATCCAGCGCGGCGGACAGAATCTCGGCGGGACGTGCTTCGGGCCGACGGGTGCGAGTTGTTACTGGACGGTCAGTCATATTCAACAACTAACCAGCTGGTCACTACCTGTCAAGCCCTGTCGGCCAGCTGCTCGTTGGAAGATGGATCCAGTCTGCGCGTAAGCGTTTCTGGTACCACAGGCTGCAGCAAAAAGATGAGCGACATAGCCCGCTCACCGGATAGGCTGGCTTCGCGCTCACCCACCAATCGAGGAGTCAACATGTCCGAGACATTTGCCGAGATCATTGGTGGCCTTGGCTTTCCAGAAGGTCCCGTCTGGATGCCTGACGGCTCGATCCTGATCGTGGAACTGGCTGCTGGCACGGTGTGCCGCGTGAGCCCCGGTGGCCAGAAACAGGTGATCGCAACGCCAGGCGGCAGTCCCAATGGCGCAGCCCTGGGGCCTGACGGTTATCTCTATGTCTGCAACAGCGGCGGCTTCACCTGGGCACGGCGCGATGGCCTGCTCTGGCCCACGGGAACACCGGACGACTATAGCGGCGGGCGGATCGAGCGGGTGAACATCGAGACCGGCAAGGTGGAGCGGCTGTATGAAACCTGCAACGGGCATCCCCTCAGCGGCCCTAACGACATTGTCTTCGATGCCCACGGCGGGTTCTGGTTCAGTGACCATGGCAAGCGCCGCGCCCGTCATGTGGAATGCGGCGGCCTCTACTACGCGAAAGCAGACGGAAGCCTGATCCGCGAAGTGGTCTATCCCCTGGTGACGGCCAACGGCGTCGGACTGTCGCCCGATGGCCGCACCGTCTATGTGGCGGAGACCGACACGGGCCACATCTGGGCGTGGGATATCATGGCTCCGGGCACCATCGCCCGCGATGGGCTGTTGCCAGGACGGCATCTTGCCGGGGCGCCCGGCTTCAAGGCCTGGGACTCGATGGCCGTTACCCGTGATGGCACCCTCCACATCGCATCCCTCTTCAATGGTGGCATCACATCAATATCGCCACTTGGCGCTGACCTTGGCTTCCTGCCCCTGCCCGATCCGTTGACCACCAACATCTGCTTCGATGCCGCGGAACATCATGCCTTCGTGACGCTGTCTGGCAGCGGCAGGCTGGTGAAGGTGAATTGGCGGAAACGCCAGACCTCGCGCTGGCTCTCCAATGGCCGGGGACGTCAGAAGATCGATAGGTAGCTGACGATCTCGATATGTGAAGTGGCAAGCTTCCGTGCTGCAGTCAGTGTGGCGATGATCGTCACGCCGCCGCCAA
>NZ_JBGSOZ010000140.1:0-15989 GCF_041738905.1 Aestuariivirga sp. | reverse complement strand
CGTCGCCATGGCGCCGCCCGCGCCGCAGCGCTATCGCAAGGTCCTCGGGGGCCGCATCGACATTTCGCATGTCGTCCGGCAATCAAGCGTGATCGTGATGCGGCACCTCACCCACTGGCCATGGCGAACCGCGAGCGGGGTCATCGGCATGGCGATGGCCGTCGCCATTCTGGTGGGCTCGCTGTGGTCCTTCGGCTCGATCGAGCACATGATCGAGGTCACCTTCCAGCGCAGCGACCGCCAGGATGCCTCGATCAGCTTCACCGGGGAACGGCCGCTGGGTGCCTTGTTCGAGGCCCGACGGTTGCCCGCGGTGATGCAGGCCGAACCCTTTCGTGCGGCTGCGGTGAAGCTCAGGCACGGGCCTGCCGAACGGCGCCTGTCGCTCATGGGCAAGGCACCCGGCGCGGCGCTGTCGCGACTTCTGTCGGCGAAGATGGAACCGGTCTCCATGCCGCCCGATGGCCTGGTGATATCGCAGGCGCTGGCAGACGTTCTGAACCTCCGGGTGGGCGACATGGCAGAGGTCGAAATGCTCGAAGGCCGGAGGCAGACGGTGATGCAACCGGTGTCCGCAATCGTGACAGGCTATATCGGCCTCAGCTCCTACATGGATCTCGATGCGATGAACCGTATGCTCGGCGAGGGATCGGTGATCTCGGGCGTGCATATCGCGATGGACCTGTCGCAGAGGGACAGCCTCTTCGCGGCTCTCAAGGCAACGCCCGTGGCCAGTTTCATCGGCCTCCAGTATGCTGCTTTGCAAAAGTTCCGTGAAACGCTGGCACAGAACATCGTGATCATGGTGACCGTCTATGCCTCGCTCGCGGCAATCATTGCATTCGGGGTCGTTTATAACTTCGCCCGCATCTCGCTCTCCGAACAGGGGCGAGAGATGGCGAGCCTCCGCGTGCTGGGATTCACCAAGGGCGAGGTGTCGGCATTGCTGCTGGGTGAACTCGCGGTGGTGGTGATCGTAGCGCAACCCTTGGGCTGGCTCATCGGCTATGGCTTCGCGTGGGCCATGGCCGAGGGGTTCCGCACCGAACTTTACCGCGTGCCGTTGGTGGTGAACCGCGAAGTCTATGCCTATGCGAGCCTCATCGTCTTCGCGGCGGCGGCCGTGTCGGGCCTCGTTGTCCGCCGCCGCATCGACAGGCTGGACATGATCGAAGTGTTGAAAACGAGGGAATGACATGCTGCGCCGATTGATCAGCGGACTGGTGTTGCTGGCGGTGGCGGGCGCCCTTGCCTGGGCACTCTGGCCGCGCCCCCTGGCTGTCGAGACGTCTGTGGTGGAGCGGCGCGACATCGAGGTGATTGTCGAGGAAGAGGGCAAGACGCGCATCCGTGACGTGTTCAGCGTGTCGGCACCCATTCCCGGTCAGGTCCTTCGCGTCACGCTTCATCCGGGTGATGTGGTGGTGAAGGATCTCACCATCGTGGCCTCGATCAGGCCCGCAGCTCCTGGCCTTCTCGATGCGCGTCTCAAGCGCGTGGCGGAGGCAGCAGTCGCATCGGCGCGGGCATCGGTCGATCTCGCCGCAGCCGAAGTGCGGCAGGCCGAGGCGCAGCACGTGTTTCTCCAGAGCGAACTGACGCGCGCCGAAATATTGGTGAAGCAAGGCACGATCTCGGATCGCGCCTATGAGAAGGCGAAGCTCGATGTCGAAACGGCTGGGGCGGCTGTCGAAAGCGCCAAGGCCTCCTTGACGGTGCGCAAGCGCGAGCTGGAACGGGCCGAAGCCGCGCTGATCGAAACGGCGGCCACGGAGGGCCCCTGCTGCACTGACATACGGGCTCCCGTCACAGGCCGAATCTTGCGGGTGCTGACCGAAAGTGAACAGGTGGTGCAGGCTGGAACGGCGCTTCTGGAAATTGGCGATCCCACCGATCTCGAAGTTACCGCCGACCTTCTTTCACGTGATGCCGTGATGATCAAACCCGGTGCAACCGCCAAAATCGTCAACTGGGGCGGTCCACCGCTTGCGGCAACCGTGGACCGCATCGACCCCTCGGCGAATACCAAGGTCTCCGCACTCGGCATCGAAGAACAGCGCGTGGCGGTGGTGTTGTCGCTTCAAGGCGAACCTGCCAAGCGAGCGGCCCTGGGTGACGGATTTCGCGTGGTGGCCCGCATCACGGTGTGGAAGGGCAGCAACTTGGCTGCCGTTCCCATCGGGGCCCTGTTCCGTGTGGGTGGCAATTGGGCCGCCTATGCCGTGATCGATGGGCAGGCCCGCTTGCGCCCCCTTGAGATCGGACAGAGAAACGGCGAGTTCGCGGAGGTGAAGGGAGGATTGAACGAGGGCGAAACGGTGATCCTGCATCCTTCCGACCAGATGCAGGATGGTGCGAGGGTAACGCCCCTCCCCGCCCATTAGACAAAGGGCGGTTTGCGGAAACCCGCCACCTTCGCTAGATATTGTGCGGCGCAACAGACTGGATGGCCATGACTGATCTTTCACTGGCGGCGGAATTTCCAGCCCTCACGCAGGGCGACTGGATGAAGCGGGTCGAGGCGGTGCTGAAGGGTGCTTCCTTCGAGGAGAAGCTCGTTACCCGCTCCGCGGATGGCTTTGCCGTGCAGCCCCTCTATGGGCAGGTTGCTGGCCATCGCGCGGCACGGCCCCATCAGACGCCGTGGACGCTGTTCCAGCGCGTGGACCATCCCGATGCCGCGAAAGCCAACGAACAGGCCTTGGACGACCTGGCCAATGGCGCGACGGGCCTGGTGCTGGTGTCCAAGGATTCACCCACGGCGCGCGGGTTTGGCTTCGACTCCGAGAAGCTCGCGCGCGTGCTGCAGGGCGTTCACCTGCATGCGGTGGCGCTGAAGATCGAAGGCGGCGCCTCCATGGCGCTGGCGGAGCTCATCTCAACTCAACCCATCGACCCCGAGCGGCTTCATGTTTCATTCGCGCTCGCCAACGCCGCCGATGCGGGTGAGCTTGCACGGCTCGGATACACCGGGCCCTACATGGAGGCCGATGGACGCTCCTGGCATGACGCCGGCGCGACCGAGGCGCAGGAGCTTGGCGCCACGCTGGCGGGTGCAGTTGCCCGGCTGCGTACCCTCGACACCTTGAACGATATTCATCTCGTCCGCGCGGTCGGAGTCACACTGGCGGCAAGTCAGGACATGTTCGCGACGCTTGCGAAATTCCGCGCCATGCGCTTGCTGTGGCGGCGGATGCTGGAGGCAGCCGGATTGCCGAAGGCGCCTCTCAGGCTACACGCCGAAACCTCGTGGCGAATGATGGCGACACTTGATCCGCACACGAACATTCTTCGCGCCACGGCGGCTGTGTTTGGCGCAGGCCTCGGCGGCGCCGACTCGATCACCGTCCTTCCCTTTTCGATTGCGCAAGGCTTGCCGAACGCCTTCGCGCGGCGGGTGGCGCGGAACGTGCAGACCGTGCTCGCCGAGGAAGCCAACCTGTGGCGCGTGGCAGACTCCGCATCGGGCGCGGGCTACATCGAAACTTGTACGCAGCAGCTTTGTGATGCCGCATGGGCCGTGTTCCAGACAGCAGAGGCCGGTCAGTGGCCACAGCCCGATCCGGCATCGGCGCTCAACAAGCCGGTGATCGGCACCAGCGGTTATCGTCTGCCCACGGAACATGCGCCCGAGACGGAGACCCTGTGATGAGCCGCATCCCCGATTTCTCGAAAGTGCCTTTCGATGCCGCCCCGGTGGACGGTTGCTCTGGTCTCGTATGGGCGACGCCCGAGGGACTTACCGTGAAGTGCGCCTACGGTCCGGAAGACATGGCCGGGATCGACTTCCTTCACACATGGCCGGGCGTTGCGCCGTATCTCCGCGGCCCCTACCCCACCATGTACACGACCCAGCCCTGGACGATCCGGCAATATGCGGGGTTCTCCACGGCGGAGGATTCCAATGCCTTCTACCGCCGCAATCTCGCGGCCGGGCAGATGGGCCTCTCCATCGCCTTCGATCTCGCCACGCATCGCGGCTATGACTCAGACCATCCGCGCGTGGCGGGTGACGTCGGCATGGCGGGCGTGGCGATCGATTCAATCTATGACATGCGGACCCTGTTCGACGGGATTCCGCTCGACAAGATGACCGTGTCGATGACCATGAACGGCGCGGTGCTGCCCATCATGGCGCTCTACATCGTGGCGGGCGAGGAACAGGGCGTTTCTGCCGACAAGCTCGCGGGCACCATCCAGAACGACATCCTCAAGGAGTTCATGGTCCGCAACACCTTCATCTATCCGCCGGCGGCGTCGATGAAGATCGTGGCGGATATCTTCCGCTACACGTCGGAGAAAATGCCGAAGTTCAATTCGATCTCGATTTCCGGCTACCACATGCAGGAAGCCGGGGCGACCGCCGATCTTGAACTCGCCTATACGTTGGCCGACGGGCTCGAATATGCGAAAGCCGGAGTCGAAGCGGGACTCGCCATCGACAAGTTTGCGCCGCGGCTCTCCTTCTTCTGGGCCATCGGCATGAACTTCTTCATGGAAGTGGCGAAGATGCGGGCCGCCCGCATGATCTGGGCCAAGCTCATCAAGCGCTTCGACCCGAAGGACGAGCGGTCCCTGTCGCTCCGCACCCATTGCCAGACCTCCGGCTGGAGCCTTGCCGCGCAGGACGTTTTCAACAACGTGACGCGCACCTGCATCGAGGCGATGGCAGCGACGCAAGGCGGCACTCAATCGCTCCACACCAATTCACTGGACGAGGCGCTCGCGCTCCCCACCGACTTCTCGGCCCGCATCGCGCGCAACACGCAGTTGTTCCTGAGCCAAGAGGCGGGCACTGCCAAAGTCATCGACCCGTGGGGCGGCAGCTACTTCGTCGAGCGGCTCACCGCCGACCTTGCGGCAAAGGCGTGGAAGCATATCGAGGAAGTGGAAGCGATGGGCGGCATGGCCAAGGCCATCGAGGCCGGCATCCCCAAGTCGCGTATCGAGGAAGCGGCGGCCCGCACGCAGGCGCGTATTGATACCGGCGAGCAGACCGTCGTTGGGGTCAACAAGTACCGCACCGGAGAAGATGCCAAGATCGACATTCTCAAGGTCGACAATTCGGCCGTCCGCGCGCGCCAGATCGAGAAGCTGCAACGCCTGAAGGCAGAACGCAACGAAGCCGAGACCATGGCGACGCTGGCGAAGCTTTCGGACGTCGCGCGAACAGGCCAAGGCAATCTGCTGGCCGCCGCCGTCGACGCCGCACGCGCCAAGGCGACGGTTGGGGAAATCTCGCTGGCGATGGAACGCGTGTGGAATCGCCATACGCCCATCATCCGCGCAGCCAAGGGCGTCTATGCCGCGACGCCCAAGGACAAGCACAAGATTGACCAGGCGAGGCACGCGGTGACAGCGTTCCGTGAGTCCGACGGCAGGGCACCGAAAATCCTCGTCGCCAAGGTCGGGCAGGATGGGCACGACCGCGGCCAGAAGGTGATCGCATCCGCCTTCACCGACATGGGGTTCGACGTCAAGATCGGGCCGCTCTTCGCCACGCCGGAAGAAGTGGCGAAGATGGCGGTCGAGGAGCAGGTTCATGCGGTCGGCGTCTCGACGCTGACGGCGGGCCACCTGACCCTCGTTCCGCTGCTCAAGGCGGCGCTCGATGCGGCGGGCCGCTCCGACATCATGATCGTGGTGGGTGGTGTCATCCCGCCGGAAGACGTGCAGACGTTGCTCGACATGGGAGCGGCTGCCGTGTTCCCGCCGGGCACCGTCATCCCCGATGCGGCGCTTGCGCTCCTCGAAAGGCTGAACCTCCGCCTTGGCTATGCCCAGAGGGCGGCGGAGTAGCCATCAGGCCTTGATGCTGGCCTTCAATTGCCGGGTGATGAACCATGTCACCGGCACAGCCACGATGAATCCGGCCAAAGCACCCCCGATCAGCATGGTGTTGGAAAAATCTCTCATGGTCAGGATCGCCACCATGATCGACCCCGCGATGGTGGGCGCTGTCAAAACGTAAACGAGAAGGGGAAGCCACTTCATGTGTTGTCTCCATGTATTGATGGGCCAACATTGATCGTGCGTCATGGAACGGCCTTGATCCAACTCAATGTTCGGTTGCCGATGAGCAAGTTTTACTGAAATTCTTTAGCTGGCACCCATGATGGTTCTTCGGATCGTTCTTCTCTGTCTCTCGGCATTGGCCCTGACAGGCTGCGTCCTGCAATCGGGCACGCCGCTCTATGACGACACTTCTTCCGTCCTCGCACTGGGAACCAGGGGCGGAGCCGCGAAGCTTGCAAGCCGCATCGAGGGCAAGTGGGTGCCGGAGAAGGAGGCAATCACCATCAAGGTGGTTGGCAAGCACTATGAGGTGACGTCTGGCACATCCACCGTCGCCCTGAACTTCGTGAAGCTGAAAGGTTCAACCTATGTCGTCCAAGGCCGGGAGAGCGGCAAGGCGGCGGCCTACATGCTTGGGAACGTCACCAATGGCATTGCCGAGGTTCGGCCCATCGCCTGCACGGACATCAAGGCAGAGGCGAGCCTGGCGAAATGGGTGGAGCACGACAAGGACGACTGCTTCGTGAAGCCCGGTCCCCCGCCGGAAAAGCTGTTCACCGCAATCTCGAAACTCGGGGGCGAGGCGACATCGCGGATCGAGATCGCGGCACAGTGAATGCTTGAGTGACGGAGCATTAAGACTCCCATGGGATTTGATAGGAAGCGCAGTCCTGCCGCGTGAGGGAGCAAGGCCGATGACACTCAACCGCCGCATGATGATTGCCGGGGCAGCACTCGCGGCAGGTTCGATTACTCCAGTAGCCGCACAGACGAAAGCGTCCAAAATCAAGAACTTGGACGCTGCTATTGAGAAAGCGATTCAAGGTGACGGGATGCTGGTGTTGCCGGCGGGCGACATAGTCACCGACACGGTCATGATCGATGGCGGCGTCACCATCACGGGTATTGCAGGCCGCACACGGCTGGTGTCGCGCAGTGGAAAGGCAATTCTCAGGATCGCGACAGGCGAGCCTGTGACAATCTCCGGGGTTTCCTTTGGCGGGCAAGAGAGCGCGAGCGAGGCGATGGTGCTGGCCGAGAATTCTTCCCAGCTGACTGTCACCGGTTGCCGTTTCGCCGATACGTCAGACACGGCCTTGCAGCTTGAAGGTTCAGGCGGGCGCATCAGCGGCAACCGCTTCATCAAGATCGGGCGCAGCGCCATCTTCTCGCGCGATGCCAAGGGCCTTGTCATCTCGGAGAACACCATCACCGACATCGGCAACAATGCGATCCAGGTGTGGACGAGCACGCCCGCGGAGGACGGCACCATCGTCTCCAACAATCGCATCGCGCGCGTTGCCTATACAGACGGCGGCACCGGGCAGAATGGCAATGGCGTGATCGTGTTCCGCGCCGGCAATGTCATCGTGGAAGGTAACCGCATCAGCGACTGCGCCTTCACAGCCGTTCGCAACAATTCAGGCGCCAACTGCCATATCGTGAACAACAACATCTCTCGCATGGGCGAGGTGGCGATCTACTGCGAATTCGCCTTCGATGGCGCTGTGGTGAGCGGCAACATCATCGAGGATACGGGGCTGGGCATCTCGATCACCAATCTCGACTACAATGGGCGGCTCGCGACCGTTGCCAATAACGTGGTGCGCCGCTGCAAGGGGCCAGGCTCGTTGAAGGAGACCAGCGGTACTGGAATCCATTGCGAGGGCGACGCGACGGTTGTCGGAAATGTCGTTGAGGAAACCCGCGATTCCGGCATCTCGCTGGGCTGGGGTCCGCACTCGCGCACTTTGACGGCCACCGGCAACATCGTGCGGGACGCGCGCATCGGCATCCGCTTCTCGATGACCAAGGGAGCGGATGTGGTGCTGATCGCCAACAACAGGATTTCAGGCGCACGCGACATGGCGATTGCGGGCTATGACCATTCCGATCCGGTGACGGGCGACCTGTCGCTTCCGGGTGCCGAGATTCCGGCTGGCGTTCAGATCAGGGACAATCTCACAGGCTGAGGCCCCGCACCTCGCCCACCTCGAACTTCCGCCAGTTGGTAAGCTCGTGATGGCGAAAGCGCTGGAGCGTCTCCCTTTCCTTCTCCGTCCACACATCAAGCCCGGCGAGCACGGAGGCCATGGCGACCTCTGACGCGCGGGACGCCCCATCGTCGATCTTGAGCGCGATGCCGAGCCTCGCGTGTGGAATGCAGCCGCAATAGACGCCCTCGGCACCGGTCTTGACGAAAACGCGTGGCACCTCCGTCATCAGGAGCGTGTCGAAGTCATTGGTGCCGGCCACCATGAAGGGATGCGCCTGCACCGCCTCGATGATTCTGCGGCCGGCATCGAAAGCGGGATCAGAAAGGCACGCAAAGCCCAGCGCCATGTTCTTCAGCGGCATGGCCCAGGTCGGCACCGAGCACCCGTCGATGCCCCACGGCTGCGCATCAAGACCGACATCGCAGATTTCGCCCATTGTCCTGGCGATCAGTTGCTGGACCGGATGCTCACGCGTCGAATAGCCGTGCGGATCGACACCGAGCTGTCGGGCCAGCGCCAGCATGCCCGCATGCTTGCCCGAGCAATTGTTGTGGACCTGCTGGTATTGATGGCCCTCGCGGATGAGGTCGAAGCGCGTCTGCTCCGCGCTGGGCCAATGGGCGCCACATTCGTAGAGGTCCTCGCCATTCCCCGCCTTCTTCAGAATCGAGCGGGCGACCCGGACGTGATCGGGCTCGCCATTGTGGGAGGCGCAGCACAGCGCGATCTCTTCAGGGGTCAGGCCGAAACGGTCGGCAGCGCCGCTGTTGACCATCGCAAGGCACTGAAAGGCCTTGACGGCCGAGCGCGGGAATACCGCTGCGGCGATGGCCCCTTCCGCAGCGACGACGTGACCCGTGTGATCCACCACTGCAAAAGCCCCCCGGTGGCGGCTCTCGACGATGCCTCCGCGGGTCACTTCTGCGATCACGGGATTTGTCATGCGGCACGTTCCTTGTGTGGCGAGCCAAGGAGATACCAGAGGAAGGCAAAGAGCTGCAACACGAGGAAGATGCCGATGGCCCAGCTATAGCCCTCCGGGCTGTAGCCTGTGGCGGTTGCCGGAAACAATCCAATGATGAGGCCGACGAGATATTGCGACGAAAATGCCGCCACGAACATGGCGAAATTGATCGTGGCGTTGGACCGGCCCGCAAGGTCTTTGCCGATGTGGGCGGCGAACCACGGGAAAGCCAGGACCGCGACCTGACCGAAGGCGGCAACGCCAAGCCAGGCCGGGAACATGAGCCCTTCGATGCGGAACACGATGATGGCCTGGGCGAGGAAATAGATGATGTTGAAGCCGAGCAGAACCTGCATGGGACCGATGCCGCGCCGGCCCAGCCGGTCGGCAATGACGCCAGCCGAGAGGATGCCGACCATGAAGGCAACGGCCATGAACAGGAGATGGCGGGCAACCTCCTCGCGGGTAAAGCCCATCACATCCCTGAACCACGGGCCAGCCCAGAGGGTCTGGATTCCGATCTGTATCCCGGAGGTGAGGCCGAGCAATGGCGCCACCCGCCAGAACAGCGGCGTCTTGAGGATAGCCATCATCTGCGCGAACTGGGTTGCCAGGGGAGCGGGCGCACCCACCGTATCGTTGCGCGGGGCCACCGACAGGATGAAGATCGCTGCCAGCATGATCAATCCGGCGAAGACCGCGAAAGTGTTTCGCCAGCCGATGAGGCTCACCAGGTATTCGGTTGGCTCCGTGGCAACGATCACGCCCATGGCGCCCACCGCCATGATGGACGTGTTGACGAGCGAGCGGCGCTCGATGGGAACCCAGGTGGCGGAAGACTTGTAGCTCGCCATCAGCCCCGCCGAAAAGCCAAGGCCGATGAGGGCGCGCGCTGTGAAAAGGCCGATGAAGCCCGGTGCGAAGGCGAAGGCCAGGCAGCCGAGAGCGGCCAGCGAGAGCAGCCCCGCCTGCACCTTGCGGGGCCCATAGCGGTCGAGCAGCACGCCGAGAGGCAACTGGAACAGGGCGAAGGCGCCGAGATAGGCAGCCGTAAGCAGGCCAAGCTGCGCCGGGCTCAGGCCAACGTCCGTCACGAGGTCCGGCGCCACAACCGCGTTCACCGCGCGGAGCAGGTACGACATGAAGTAGCCTGCCGCGAAAGGCAGCAAGCCGGAAAATACAATGCGAAATGGTGTCATGACTGCAACAATCTCTTCGTAATCGTGCCCTAAAGGATCGCTGCGACAAAAGCGACCTTGTCATTCGCGCGGCAGCCATTACATCGCCGCGTTCCAGTTTCTCGTGGGGACTTCTCCGATGATCCGACGCGCCCTCGCCTTTCAGCACATGGACGACGAACCTCCCGGCCTGTTCGGCCGCTTCCTGGAAGAACAGGGAGCGGAGCTTGATATCGTCATGCTGCACAGGGGTGAGGCGATTCCGTCGCTCGCCCCTTATGATTTTCTGCTGGTCATGGGCGGCGCCATGGACGTGTGGGAGACAGATGCCCACCCGTGGCTGAGGCACGAAGTGGCGGCGATTCGGGAATGGACCTGGAACCGCAATCGCCCGTTCATGGGCGTCTGTCTTGGCTTGCAGCTCCTGACGCAGGCGCTGGGCGGCGAAGTGGGCCTCGCCTCAGCCGCTGAAGTCGGCTTCGGCAAGGTTGAGCTCAATGGCGTGGGACTCACCCACCCGCTGATGCGTGGGCTTCAGCCCTCGCTGAAGGTGATGCAGTGGCACCACGCCGAGGTATCGGTCCTTCCCGATGGTGCGGAAGTGCTGGCCTCGTCCGCCACCACGCATGTCCAGATCATGTCCGTCGGTCAGGACATTCTCGCCACGCAGTTTCATGGCGAACTGACCCCGGCGCTGATCGACCGCTGGGCGCATATCCCGCAATATCTCGAATGGCTGGACGCGGCGATGGGACCCAATGCCTATGCCCGCGTCAAGGCGCAGTCGCGCCCGCAGTTGCCGAAGATCGAGCGCATGAGCCGTATCATGTTCGAAAACCTCGTCTCGAACCGCAAGCAGATCCGCGCGGCTGCCTAACGCAGCCCATCCTCGCCCTTGATCTCAGAGACTTTCAACCCGCCGACGCGCGACAGCGGACGGCCGCCGGTGGTGACGGCCACCGCCACCATGATCTCGTTGGCGCGCGGCGCGTCGGTCACGCGGACTTCCATGCCGTCGAAATGGCTTCTGACGAAGGCAGCATCCTTGTGGCCCAGCGGTATATCGAGCACCACGCCCATGCCGCCGCGCTTCTTTGACGACGGGATCAGGGCCGCGCCCTTGCCCAGAGCCTTGCGGACGGGAGCGCCAAGCTTGGGATGGAGAATGGCGGCGGCGTGTTCCAGTTCGCCATTTTCGCCCACAGCGGCGGCCTTGCCGTAGCTTTCGACGTGATCGCCCGGAATGCCGAGTGCTGCGACCGCGCGCTCCGCCAGCAGCCCGCCCAGCTCTTCGCCTATGTCGATCAGTTCGCTGAGGTCTTCCTGATATGCGCCTGCGAAGGGATTGGCGATGACGGCAATTGCCGCGGCGCGGCGGATGGGCGGGGACACAACTTGCCCCTGCTCGCTCAGCGTTTCGTCGACAACCGTCAGCAACTTGCGGATCTTCGCCTTCATCTCAAGCCGTCCTCTCCCTTGATGTCCTTCACCGCGAGGCCTCCCGCACGCGCATGTACGCGTGGGCCTGTCGTCATCACCAGCGCCACTACCATTTCTTTGGCGCGCGGCGCATCGGTGAGCCCCACCTCGATCGCATCGAAGTGACTGCGCACATAGGAGGCATCAATGTGAGTGACGGGAATGTCGAGTCTGGTTCCGGGGCCACCGACTTTCTTGGTCGATGGCACGATGGCCTTTGCGCCCTCCAGCACGTCGCGCATGACGTAACCGCCCGGCGCATGCCAGAGGGCGGCGTGCTCAAGTTCTCCCGCCTCGCCCACGATGGCGCCCTTGCCATAACCCTCGATCGACTTCACGTCTCCACCGAGTGCCGCCAGAAGCTTCTGCGCCATCAGCAGGCCCAGAGGCTTCAGGTCCTCCATGAAGGGCTGGATGTTCTCGTGATAGGCACCCGCGAACGGGTTTTCGATCACCGCCAGAACGGCGCCCCGGCGCTGGGGTTTTTCCGCCACGGGTCCGCCTTCATGGAAGACGTCCTCGACCGAGACGAGGAATTTCCTGACCTTCACGTCGGGCATCGCTGGACAGTCTCCTTGGCTGGTCGATCAACACGTCGCCCACCGTGCGAGTTTCCCCCGCCAGATGAATGGCACAGGCGATGATGGTGCCGTTCGCCACAAGGCCACTGGCGAAGGCTACACCACGGTCCAGCGCCTCGGCAATTTCATTCGGCGTGAGCTCGCCCACATCGCGGGTGACGAGGCGGTTGCCCAGGTCGTTGTCTGGCTGAATCTCGATGGCAGGCACGCGGAGAATGGCGGGGTGCCCCGGAAGGTCCACGGCATTGGCGATGAGCGTCGCAGCGGCGTCGGCCACGCCCGCGGTCACGGCGAGCACCGTCACCGCATCGGCGATGCCGAAAGAGAAGCTGCGGCCGCGCCAGCCACTGGTGGCGATGCCGCGCACAGCGTCCGTCCAGTCGATATGGGCCTTCGAGAACAGCGAGGGATTTTCGGGCCTGTCCACCAGGCCGATGTCATAGTCGGTCCACGGCCCAAGGTGGATGGCGATGTCGCCTCCATTGTTGACATGCGCACGCTCGACCTCGGCAACGGTCACCATGGCATAGAGAACCTCTTCCGCCACGGAGCCCGCGACTGCCGCCATGGGCGTGAGGAAAGTGGTGCGTGCGAGGTCGGCGGTGGCTCGCCACATGCGGGCCGCCACCTGTCCGTCCGGCATCACGTTGGTGGGCTGGCGCAGCAGGAAGAGCTCGCTGCAGAGTTCGTCGAGGATGGTGGAAAAACGGATCTGCGCCACGTCATAGGCCCGCGCCACATGCACGGGATCACCATCCGCTCCGACAATCAGGTCAATGGGGCCGTCCTGAAGGTGCAACCTCTTTCCGTCCGAGAGCATCTGCACCTGCATCCGGCTCATCCGCTTTTCTCCATGGCGCGGATGGCAGCGCGGACACGGTCAGGTGTCGCAGGCGTGCGGGTGATGCGGGCGCCCGTTGCATGATGAATGGCGTTGAGGATTGCGGGTGCCGTGGGGATCAATGCCTGTTCGCCGATGCCCTTGGCGCCGAAGGGACCGGCGGACGAGGCGCGCTCGATCAGGATCGAACGGATGGGCGGCACATCGCCAATGGTGGGGATCAGGTAGTCGTGGAGATTCTCGCCGCGGCCCGGCGTAAACTCCTCCATCAGCGCCATGCCGATTCCTTGCGCAACGCCGCCCTCGATCTGGCCCTCGACCAGAATGGGGTTCACCGCTCGGCCCACATCATGCGCTGCGATGATCTGCAGGACCTTCACAGTTCCCAGCCGCATGTCGACCTCGACTTCCGCCAGATGCGCGCCATAGCCATAGATGGCATAGGGGGAACCCTGGCCATCGGCATCGAGCGGCGTGGTCGGAGGGTCGAAGGTTTCCTCCGCACACTGAACATAACCGAACCGGTCACGCGGCAGGCTGGACAGTTCGACCGTGCGGACGATGGATGAAGCTCTCACCAACAGCTTTTCACCCGTGACTTCGATCACGGCATCGTCACCCGCATTGGCAAGCCTCAGGAGCTGGTGCCGCAAGGCGCGGCCTGCCCGCTCCGCCGCCGTGCCCGTCACGAAGGTCTGGCGCGAGGCCGAGGTCTTGCCGCAATCTGGCGTCAGGTCGGTATCGGCAGAAACGAGATCGATGAGGGACAGGGGCAGGCCCACGGCATCCGCCGCGATCTGCGCGATCACGGTGTTCGAGCCTTGCCCGATATCGACTGCGCCCTGGTGCAGCGACAGGCGGCCATCAGGCTTCAAGCCAAAACGGATCGTCGATGGGTTTGACAGCGAAGTGTTGCCGCAACCATAAAACATGCCAGCGATGCCGACACCGCGGCGCTTGTGTTCGCTGGCGCGATTGAACATGCGCGCATCCTTCCGGGAGCGCAGCCAGTCGAAGCGGAGCGCTTCGAGGCACTCGCGGATTCCAACTCCATCGCCCATCACCTGCCCCGTCACCGTTGGCGCTGAATCAGTCAAGGCGTTGCGGATGCGGAATTCCAGTGCATCGAGCCCCAACTTCTCCGCCAACATGTCGAGCATCTGCTCTTGAGCAATCACCGTCTGCGGCACGCCGAACCCGCGGAAGGCACCTGAGGGAACGCAGTTCGTGAGGATGGCACGGCTCTGCGCGCGGTAGTTCGGCACCAGATAGGGGCCCGATGCGTGAACGGGCACGCGGTTTGCCACCGTCGGCCCCCAGGACGAATAGGCGCCCGTGTTGAAGTCGCCGTCGAAATCCATGGCGAGCAAGTCGCCTTCCCGCGTGGCCGCCATGCGCGAGCGCATGATGGCCGGGTGGCGCTTGGTGGTGGACTGGATCGATTCCGGCCGCGTGTAGACCATGGCGGCGGGCCTGCCCGTGACCCACGCGGCCAGGGCCACGAAGGGCTGCACCGACAGATCGAGCTTGGAGCCGAAGCCGCCGCCGCAGGCCGATGGAATGATCCGAACGTTCTCGGCTTCAAGCCCGAGGATCGCCGCCGTGTCGTCACGGTCGAGATAGGGCGCCTGCGTCGAAGCCGTGACTTCGATCCGGTCACCGATGCGCCGCGCCCACCCGGCCTCCGGCTCGATATAGGCGTGTTCCACAAAACCGGTTTCAAACTGCCCTTCGACAATTGCATGGGCCGAGGCGAAGGCATCATCCACGTTGCCCCTGACGACTCGGCCCTTGATCAGAATGTTACCGGGCCGGTTCGCATGAAGAAGCGGCGCGTCTACCGCGAGAGCCTCGGTAATACCAAGCCGGGCATCGCGCTCTTCCCATTCGACGGGGAAGCGCGAAAGGTCGAGGGCATTCACCGCATCGCGCTCGCCGACGATGGCCGCCACGGCCTCGCCCCGGAAACGGGTCTCGGCCTCGGCGAAGACAGGCTGATCGGCGAAGGGCGGAATGACGCCGAAGATGTTGCGGCCGGGAATGTCCCGCGCCGTGAGGACGCGGACCATGCCGGGCTGCGACGCGGCATAGGATTCAAGGTCGCCGAACGTGAAGCCCGCGCGGTGGAAGGGCGAGCGGACCGCGCGCACCCACAATGCGTCAGAAGGGATTCCATCGGCACCGAAGCTTTCGGTGCCAGACACTTTCGGGCCGCCGTCGAGGCGGGCGATACGCGTGCCCACGCATTTGCCCTGCAAGGGAGCGGTATGGTGAGGAACTTGGCCGCGCGCGGCATCGGCCACGGCGTCGATGATCTTGGCATAGCCAGTGCAGCGGCAGAGAACGCCCCCCAGCGCATCGGCAATGGCTTCGCGGGTGGGTTCGGTATCGCGTTCGAGGAGTGCGGCTGCCGCCACCAGCATGCCGGGCGTGCAGATGCCGCACTGCGCCGCGCCCCGCGCGAGGAAGGCCTTCTGCAGAAGGCCGCCCTTGGCCGTCTGTGATGACAATCCTTCGATGGTGACGATCTGCGCGCCAATGACCTGCGACACCGGAACAAGGCAGGCACAAGCCATCTCACCGTCGATGAGGACGGTGCAGGCACCGCAGTCGCCCGCATCGCAGCCGATCTTGGTTCCCGTGGCCGAGAGGTTGTGCCGCAGGGCATCGCTCAGGCGGGTCATCGGGGCTGCGTCACAGGACGTGACAGCGCCGTTGAGCGTGAAGGAGATGGTATCAGGCAAAAGGTTCCGCTCCCGCTGCACGATCCAGCGCCGCGCACACCACGAAGCGGGCGGCCTCAAGACGGTATGCCGCCGTCGCCCGGACATCGCCGATGGGAGACAGCGCCGCAAGATGCTGCTCGCTCACCCGCTTCGAAGGCCGTTCGCCGGCTTCCAGCCCTGTTCCTTGTGGGTACTTGGGACACCATCA
>NZ_JBGSOZ010000090.1:0-9130 GCF_041738905.1 Aestuariivirga sp. | reverse complement strand
CCAGGATCGCCGCAGCCACGAGGGCCGCCGCGAGGGCCAGCAGCGTCTCGTGATGAATGATTTCGTTGCGGACCAGCGCCTGCATGGGTTCACCGACAGCGGCAGGAACCGCCCGGCGCATGGCCGCCGCGAAGGACAGCGTGCCGGTGCCGGTGCGCGGCATGACCTCCACGCGCCAGTTCCCCTCGCTCGACACGAAGCGGCGAAGGAGATGCGGATCAAGATCCTCCACGCCCGGTTGCCGCAGGCGCGCAAGGCGCTGCGCAGTGACGGAAAGCGAGCCCAGGCTGCCAAACAGCGACTGCTCCAGAGCGTCGACCCTTCCGGCCGTCGGCTGCTGGGGATTGGCGAAGAGACTGACCGCGCGTCTCAGCTTCAGAACGGCGTCGCGCAGATCGGGCGACGTCGCCGGCCCGGAGGCAATTGCGGTCAGTTCCCGCTCAAGCTCGATGAACGTCTGCGGCAGCGATTCTTCCTCTGAAGGTTCGCGCGGCGCGGGCTCGAATGGCGCCATGGCCTCGAGGCGGTGAAGTTCAGCCACCTTGGGTGCCGCATCCGGCGGCAGGAACTGTTCGGCGGTGCGGATGGCGCCCACTTCAGGCAGGCGCATGAGCTGGTCGACAATTCCCGGCACCTCCGCGCGCGGCACGACGACATGCACGGCGCCGCGCGCATCGGGCGTTTCGAGCAGGGCGACGGGGGAGGATGGTGTCTGGCGTTCGCCAAAGCGCATGCCGGGCAGGAAGGCGATACTGAACACTGCCGCCGCCAGAACCACCATTGCCACGACATCGATCGCGTTGCGGGTGTGGTGGGAGGCCGCATCGCCCAAGGCATCATCCAGCCAATGCACCTGGCCGCTTTGGCCCCCGCGTGCAAAGAGAGCGAGGCAGGCGGGCAGCAGGGTCAGCGCGGTGAGCCAGGCTACGGCGGTGCCGATGAGCGAGATCACGGCGAACTGGTTCAGCGAAGGCAATTGCCGCACCAGCCAGGAGACCCAGACGGCCACGAAGAGGAACATGATGGCAGAGACCAGACCGCCCTTGCGGTGGGTCGCGAGCATCACCGCCTGTGCCGCCGAAACACCCTTCGCCCGTGCCCCCGCATAGGACACGCAGAGCAGTGTGCCCGACACCAGCACGGGCGCAAGCGCGGCCAGCGCAAAGGACCATGTGGCGGAGTCGAGCGGCCGGCCCATCGCAGAGGCCGCCGCCGCTGCTGCCGACAGCGTGACCGCACCCGTCAGCAAGATGGCAAGTGTCTGCCGGAAGGACCCGAGCCCGGCCCCGAGGAGCGTGAAGGTGACGAAAATGGAAAGTCCCGCCGGCACCACGAAATCGCGCAAGGGGCTCGGGGCAGAACTCAGGGCGCGCCTCGGCCAGAGCCACCGCACGCCTTGCATCCCGTCGGCGGACTGCCGCGCAAAGGCCGCTGCCTGGCGCTCCATGCCAGGGATCGGGGTTGCCAGAACGAACCACCGCATGCTGCGCGCCTCGCCGCCTAGGCCAGCCAGTGCGTTCCACTGGATCGGACGCGGCCTCCCCCTGACTTCCCCCTCGATGGCGGAGGCCGCCGCCAGCAACAAGGTTTCAAGACCGGGTGGAGAGCGACCCTGTTCCACGGCATTGCCAATCTCGTGGATGAGGGTGGCAAACCCTTGAATGTCGGGCGCGGCGGCGATGGCGAGGTAGAGCGGCTGCATCTGCAGCAAGGCGTCAACCCGCGAACGGACGTCGGCGGCATCACGGAACAGCAAGGCATTCAGGCCATAGAAGTCGCCGGTACCCGGCACGAAAGCCGAGAGGAACAGATCGCTCCGTTCGCCCAACGACGCCGAGAGTGCTAGAGCCTGTTCACGGGATGTCTCCGGATCGCGGCTTTCGACGATCGCCAGGAATGTCTGTTCGACACCGGGAAATTGCCTGTCGAGTTCCGCCTGGAGTTTCGCCGTGGTCTCGTCGAGCGTGATGCGCGGGCTCTGATCGAGATCGACTTCCAGCGTGGCAATGGCCCAGCCGCCGCACACGGCCGCAAGCACCACATAGAGAATCACCAGGATGTTGCGGTTCTCGACAGAAAAGCGCGCCATGCGCGCGAAGCCATTCGGGCGCAGCTTCTCGCGGGGAGGCGAACGAGGTTGCTGCCTTCCGCTCCAATGAGGCTGCTGCCACTCCATGCTGATTTGACTATCCCCTGCTCTGCGGTTGCAGATTCGCTTGTCTATCAGCATCATAGGCAAGATTTGTCTTTAGGAAAGTGGAGTGCGCGATGTCGGACAACAACAGGCGGAACGAGAACTGGGCCACGGAGACCGCCGCCGTCCATGCGGGCGAGTATATCGACCCGGCCACGCGGGCCTCTTCTCCCAACCTCGTCATGTCCGTCACCTTCGCGCCCGAGACCGTGACCGGCTTCTCGGCCCGCGATGAACAAGGCTATGAAGGCTTCGTCTATGGCCGCGTGTCGAGCCCGACGGTGAAGCAGCTGGAAGACAAGCTCGCGGTGCTTGAAGGCGGCGAATCCGCGTTGTGCTTTGCCTCGGGCGTTGCCGCCGCTCATGCCGTCATCTGCGGGCGGCTCGGCAAGGGCGATCACCTCATCGTGCCGGATGCCAACTACGTGGGGATCGCCGAACTGGCGCGCGACACCCTGCCCCGCTTCGGCATCGACGTGTCCTACGTCGATCTGTCGCGGCCCGAGGAAGTGGCGGCCGCCATCCGCCCCAGTACGAAGATGCTGTGGCTTGAAACGCCCGCCAATCCGACGATGAAGCTCTGCGACATCGAAGGCTTCGCCCGGCTTGCCCATGAGCGCGGCGTGCGCGACGTTGCTGTCGATTCGACCTATGCGACGCCGATCGCCACGCAGCCCCTGAAGCTTGGGGCGGATTTTGTGGTGCACTCGCTGACGAAGTACATTTGCGGCCATGGCGACGCGATGGGCGGCGCCGTCATTGGCCGGAAGGCAGACCTTTCGGCTCTCAACCTCGAAGCCACGGTGCATTTCGGGGGCATCATGTCACCCTTCAACGCCTGGCTCATCCTGAGGGGCGCGGCCACACTTCCGATCCGCATGAAGGCGCATGAGGAGGCCGCGCTGAAGGTCGCCCGCTTCCTCGAAGGCCATCCGGAAGTGACCAAGGTTTTCTATCCAGGCCTTCCCTCGCATCCGCAGCACGAGCTGGCGAAGCGCCAGATGAAGAATTTTTCCGGCATGATGACCTTCCAGACGAGAACGCCGGGGCCAGACATCGCGGCGCGCATGGTGAAGCAGTTGGAGATCATCCACTATGCCGTCTCGCTCGGCCATCACCGCAGCCTGGTCTACTGGATCGGCACCGGCGACATCCAGAGCTCGACCTTCCGGCACGACCCTGAACAGCTCCGGCGCTATCGCGACTATGCCGGTGACGGCGTGTTCCGCCTGTCGGTCGGGATCGAGAATGGCGACGACCTGATCGCCGATCTGGCGCGCGTGCTGTAGCGTCAGACGCCGGGACCGGCCGATGCTTCGCTGCGGGCGGCATCGGCCCGCTTGAGCTGACTGTGGCTGCGCATGCTCACGGGGATCAGGGCCAGGTAGACCAGGGACACGACGGTGAGGAATTCCCACGGGAAGGCGATGAGCATGATCACCGCGAAGGCGGCAAGGCCCAGCACGGGCAGGACCATTTCGCGCGGGATGCTCCCCATGTTCTTGCCCGAGAAGGTCGGCACGCGGCTCACCATCAGGAGCGCGACGCCCACCACATAGGGACCGATGAGGATCGCGAAATCGTGCCCGTCATCGACCAGCCCGAGGAAACCGAGATAGAATGGCAGCAGGGCGAGGCCCGCTCCGGCCGGTGCCGGGGCGCCGGTGAAGAAGCGGCTCGACCAAGCCGGCTTGTGAGGATCGTCAAGGGCGACGTTGAAGCGTGCGAGCCTGAGCGCACAGCAGATCGCAAGCACCAGGGCGATCACCCAGCCCGCCGTCTTCAGCGAGTTGAGCGACCAGGTGTAAAGAAGGATCGCGGGCGCAACGCCGAAATTGACGAAGTCGGCCAGCGAATCGAGCTCCGCGCCGAAACGCGATGTCCCCTTCAGCAGCCGCGCCAGACGCCCATCGACAGCATCGAGAACGACGGCCAGCATGACCGCGGCCACAGCCAGTTCATAGCGGCCCTCGACCGCCAGCCGAATCGAGGTGACGCCGCTGCACAGGGCAAGGAGCGTGATGAGATTGGGAAGCAGGAAGCGCACCGGCACCATCTGGAAGCGGCCTTGGCGGGAATCTTCCCCACCATTCGAAACCTCTGTGCTTTCGGAGCTCTCATCCATCAGCTGGGGCGCCCGCTGCGTTCGGGCTCGACGGAGTTGAGATCGGCAAGGACGGTTTCGCCCGCAACCGCGCGCTGGCCGATGCAGGCCATCGCCTTCACGCCCTTCGGCAGATAAACGTCAACCCGGCTGCCGAAACGGATGAGACCGAAGCGCTCGCCAGCAGAAAGATGATCGTTCTCGTTCACGAACTTGACGATCCGCCGGGCAACCAGCCCGGCAATCTGCACGACGCCGATGCGCTGCCCGCCGGAGCGTTCCAGCGTCAGGGCCTGGCGCTCATTGTCGAGCGAGGCCTTGTCGAGATCGGCATTGACGAACAAACCCGGCACATAGGTGATCTTGCGGATCGCCGCATCGACCGGCGAACGGTTCACATGGACATCGAAAACGTTCATGAACACGGAAATGCGCGTCACCGGCTCGCGTTCCAGATCGAGCTCGACCGGGGGGATCACCTCTTCGATGGCGCTGATGCGGCCATCCGCCGGCGATATGACCAGACCGTCCCGCAGCGGGGTGACCCGTTCCGGATCGCGGAAGAAGTAGGCGCACCACAAGGTGAGAACAACGCCAGCCCAGGCAAGCGGCCCGATGCCGAGCCAGAACAGCACCAGCGTGACCGCGGCGAAGATTGCAATGAACCGGTATCCCTCACGATGAACGGGGACCAGGACTTCGGAAACCGAGTTGATGATCGACATGGGGCTCATGTAGCGTCTATGCGCCCCTTTGAAAAGCATTTCGGGCCCGCGAAGTTCCCCAACCGCGCGAGCCCGACTTCAGGTGCTGTCGTTCTGTCTCAGTGGCGGAGCGTGGAGCCTTCGAAGGACGGGCGGGCCGCCAGGAAGCTCATGTCGAAATCCATGGCATCGGCCTGCTGCGGAGTTGCCTCGAAAACCGGCACCGTGATGGGCAGCGGAATGGTCTTCACGGCCGTCCCGGTGGCGTTCACGCAGAACACGCCGTTGCTCATCTCGACCACATCGATGCGGACACCGATGACGGCGTCACCACCCAGGGCCTTGGCCTGGTCGATCATGGCCTTGTTGGCCTGCTCCTTGGCATCATTGAGGCCCTGGTCCATCTGCTGCACGCCCGTCACCTCGAAGTTCCGGATGCCTCCGAAGCTGGTCTTGATGACGCGGCGTGTCCACAGGTGCGTACCACGCACGAGGCCCATGGTTTCCTGAGTGATGCGGCCAGCGATTCCGTCCATTGTCGTCACGATCATTTGACTCTCCCCAATCCCTTGGTTGAGCGTACCGGCTTTCCACCTCCAGCACGCAGGTTGTCCCTGTTCCGGTTCATCCACTTACTGGGACTTCACCGGGGTCCACTCGGTTTCTCCCTCGTGGCATGACCTCAACATGGAGGAGAGTTCTAAATGAAATGAAATCAGACTCGAATTCGTGTCGAATTTTCAGTGTTCAAGCCTCGAATTCGAGGCTCAGGCTTAACAAGGGGATTCCGATCAGGGTGTGTAACTCGTTACCCGTTTGATCAGCTCAGTCTCGCTGTCAGGGATGAGAAGGTCCGTGTCATCCGCTTCCGCCTGCTTCAGCTTCACGCGTGCCTCGTCAGCTTCGCGCTGGCGGTTCCACATCGCGGCGTAGAGTCCCTTCTTGCGGTCCAGCAGCTCGTCGTGCGTGCCGCGCTCGGCCACCTGCCCCTTGTCGAGCACGATGATCTCGTCGGCATCGACCACCGTCGACAGCCTGTGCGCGATGACGAGCGTAGTGCGGTTCTCAGACACCTTCTTCAATGCTGCCTGGATCTGATGCTCGGTGAAGCTGTCGAGCGCCGAGGTCGCCTCGTCGAGGATCAGGATGGGCGGACCCTTGAGGATGGTGCGCGCGATCGAGACGCGCTGCTTCTCGCCGCCCGAGAGCTTCAGGCCGCGCTCGCCCACCATGGCGTCATATCCCTTGGGCAAGCTGGTGATGAAGTCGTGGATCTGCGCCATCTTTGCCGCGGCTTCGACTTCTTCGTCGGTGGCGTCGGGCCGGCCGTAGCGGATGTTGTAGCGGATCGTATCGTTGAACAGCACTGTATCCTGCGGGACCATGCCAATGGCGGCGCGGAGCGACTTCTGCGTTACGTCCGAGATGTCCTGCCCGTCGATGAGGATGCGTCCGGCGCTGATGTCGTAGAACCGGTAGAGCAGACGGGAAATGGTGGACTTGCCCGCCCCCGAGGGGCCGACGATGGCGACCGTCTTGCCCGGCGGCACGCGCAGCGACAGATTCCTGAGGATGGGGCGCTCGATGTCATAGGCAAAGTTCACGTTCTCGAACACCACTTCCGCATCGCGCACGGCAAGCGGCTTCGCATCAGATTTGTCGGCGATCTCGGCATTCACCTTGAGAAGCGTGAACATCTGCTCGACGTCGATCAGCCCTTGCTTGATCTCGCGATAGGAAGAACCGATAAAATTCAGCGGCACGTAGAGCTGGATCATCAGCGCGTTGATCATCACGAAATCGCCGACGGTGCTGGTGCCGGCGCGAACCGAGAGCGCCGACATCACCATGACGATGGTAAGGCCGATGGAGAAGACGACAGCCTGGCCTGCGTTCAGCACGGACAGCGAGACCCAGGTCTTCACCGCTGCCTTCTCGTAACTCTCCATCGAGCGGGCGTAACGCTTTGCCTCATGCTCCTCGTTGCCGAAATACTTGACCGTCTCGAAATTCAAAAGGCTGTCCACGGCCTTGGTGTTGGCTTCGGTGTCGGCCGCGTTCATGTCGCGGCGGATGTTGATGCGCCACTCCGTCGCCAGGTAGGTATAGACCACATAGGCAATGACCGTGAGGATGATGACGAGCGCATAGAGCCAGCCATAGGACCATGCGAGGACGCCTGCGACGAAGACGATCTCGAGGATCGTGGGAAAGGTGTTGAACAGCGAGAAGCGCAGCACCGTATCGATGCCCATCGTCCCGCGCGACACGATGCGCGACAGGCCGCCCGTGCGGCGTTCCAGATGAAACTTGAGCGACAGCGCATGGAGATGCCGGAAGGTCTTCACCGCAAGCTCTCGCACGGCGCGCTGGCTCACACGCGCAAAGACGGCGTCACGCAATTGCGCCAGCACCACCATCATGATGCGGCCCATGCCATAGGCCAGAACCATGAAGACGAGCACGGTGACCGCGACGGTCGCAGCGTTTGCTCCCGTCGTCAGCGCATCGGTCGCGTACTTGAAGGCATAGGGTGTCGCGACCGTGACGAACTTGGACAGAACCAGCGCGACCAGGGCGAAAACGACGCGTGCCTTGAGGCCCGGATGGCCGGCGGGCCACAGGTAAGGCAGCATGTCACGCAGGATCGCCAATTGGTCGCCGTCTCCGGCGAGGGACTTTTCTGTGCCCGGAGGCGTATGTCGGCTCATGATAGGCGCATATGGGAGTGGCGCGGCAGAATGCTAAGGGGCAGCCGCCGCATTCTCCTCGGGCTTCAGGGGATCGCGGCGCTTGGGATCGACGGCCTCGGTCATTGGCGCCACATCCGGTGTCTTGAATATCTGGCCGGGATAGATGAGGTCCGGATTGCGGATCTGGTCCTTGTTGGCTTGATAGAGCAGCGTGTACTTGTCGCCTGAGCCGTAGAGCACGCGGGAAATGCGCCACAGGTTGTTGCCAGGCTGGATGACCACGCGGCCTTCTTTCGGACTCTCCGCCGCAGCCTGCTGCTCGGGCTGGGCTGCTGCCGCCACCTGCTGTTCGCCTGTTGCCGCCGTGCCGGTTTCGGTGGCAGCTGCCTCGGTTGCGGGAGCGTCCGTCTTTGCTACGGTCTGTTCCGCCGCCTGCTCGGGCGCCGTGGCTTCGGCGATCTTGGTCTGGTCCTCGCGGAAGAAGGGAACCTCGACGCGGTTCACCACCTTGCCGGCGCCATCCAGTCCGTCGACGCGAAGCTGATGCACGCCCTGCTTCACATCCGCCGTGCCGGAAAAGTTCCAGCGGCCATCCTCGCCAATCCTGGCATCACCGATGAAGGCATTGTCGACATAGATGCGGGCGGTATTGCCTGGTTTGCCCTGGCCCGAAAACACGATGTTTCCAGAACCATCATAGTCGACCGCATCAATGCTGACGAACTTCGAGGACTTGGCGGGCTTCTTGGCAGGTTCGGCTGCGGGCTGCTCGACGGCGGTTTGCTCTGTGGCGGGCTGTTCGACAGCAGGCGCGGCTTCGGGCTGGACCACCGCGGCTTCTGTTTCGGGCTGGACTGCCGCTGTTTCGGGCTGAACCGCCGCAACCTGCGTTTCGGCCTCAGGCGCAGGTTCGGGCTTCTGGAGTACCCTGGTCGGCGCGTCCGGGCTCACCACGGCGACGAGCACATCCTCATTGGCGCCGGCCGGAATGATCACAGCGACGCTCTGGTCGGAGGGGGTCGGCTGAAGATCGCCCTTGCCCGTCGACTCGATTGTCAAGGCTCCGCTGCCCGCAGGCAGAGGCTGGTCGGGGATGACGACGAAGGCGCCATCGTTGTTCGCGACGGCCTTGCCGATTTCCTCACCGTCGAACTTCACGACAACTTCCGACCCCGCCTCGGCGGTACCGGCGATGACGGCTTCTCCGGTCTTCTCGACGCGCACGGTATCGAAAGCGGGAACTTCCGGCTTTTCCTCGGCTGCGGGAGCCGCAGACTTTTCGGGCTGGACGGCTGCCGTCTGCTGTTCGGGCTGCTGGACTTCGGCCTCCGGCTGGACTTCGGCCTCAGGCTGGGCGGCAGGTGACGCTGGTTGCTCGGTAGCGGCCTGCTGTGCGGTGGTTCCGGGCGCAGCAGGAGCCTCGGCGGTGGCGGCG
>NZ_JBGSOZ010000083.1:0-13554 GCF_041738905.1 Aestuariivirga sp. | reverse complement strand
CCGATCTGTGAAGGCGCGCGCCGACCGCGACGACGACATGGAGATGACCGGCAAGCGCCACGACTTCGTCATCGGCTACGACGCGGGCTACGACGATGCGGGCCGCATCCAGGGCGTCGATTTCACGCTGGCGTCGCGCTGCGGACGCTCGGCCGATCTCTCGCTGGCAATCAACGATCGCGCGGTGATGCATTGCGACAACGCCTATTACCTGCCGAACGTGTCGGTCACGTCCTATCGCTGCAAGACACATACGGTCTCGAACACAGCGTTCCGCGGCTTCGGCGGGCCGCAAGGCATGATGGGCATCGAATACGTGCTCGACGAGATCGCAAGGGCACTCGGTAAAGACCCGCTCGACGTGCGCCGCGCGAACCTCTATGGCGGCAAGGGGCGCAACGTCACGCCCTATCACATGACGGTGGAAGACAACGCGGCACCGGCGCTGATGGCCGCGCTCGAGGAGAGCGCCGACTACCGCCGCCGCCGCGCCGAGATCGCGCACTTCAACGCGATAAGCCCGATCCTGAAGCGCGGCCTGGCGCTCACGCCGGTGAAGTTCGGCATCTCGTTCACCACCACGCACCTCAACCAGGCCGGCGCGCTCGTCCACCTCTACACCGACGGCAGCATCCACCTGAACCACGGCGGCACCGAGATGGGGCAGGGGCTCTACACCAAGGTGGCGCAGGTGGTGGCCGAGGAATTCGGTATTCCAGCCTCCGCGGTGAGGATTACCGCGACGACCACCGGCAAGGTGCCCAACACATCGGCTACCGCGGCCTCTTCGGGAGCCGACCTCAACGGCATGGCAGCAAAGCAGGCAGCCTCCATCATCCGCAAGCGCCTCGTCGATTTCGCGGCGAAGCAATGGAAGGTGGCCAAGACCCGCATCCGCTTCGAAGATGGCCAGGTTGTCATCGGCAACCGCTCCATCACCTTCGGTGACCTGGCACGCCAGGCCCACCTGGCGCGGATTTCGCTGTCGTCCACCGGCTACTACGCCACCCCGAAGATCGCCTGGGACCGTGCCAAGGCCACGGGACGGCCCTTCTTCTACTTCGCCTATGGCGCGGCATGCTCGGAAGTCACAATCGATACATTGACCGGCGAGATGCGCGTCGACCGCGTTGACATCCTCCATGACGTCGGCCGCTCTCTCAATTCCGCGCTCGACATCGGGCAGGTCGAGGGCGGCTTCGTTCAGGGCATGGGCTGGTTGACGACGGAAGAACTCGTCTATGATTCGGCAGGCCGCCTCCGCACGCATGCGCCCTCGACCTACAAGATCCCCTGTGCCTCCGATGTTCCTGCCGATTTTCGCGTCAGGCTGTTTGAATCGCGTGGCAACAAGGAGGACACGATCTATCGTTCCAAGGCCGTGGGCGAGCCGCCGCTGATGCTCGGCATCTCGGTCTGGACTGCCATTTTCGACGCCATCGCAAGCCTGAAATCCGGGCAGATTCCGGCGCTTGACGCGCCTGCCACGCCTGAGGCCATATTGAAGGCCGTGAAGGGAATGGGCGCATGAAGGTATGGCCACTGATAGAGCGGGCTCTGGTCGCGCATGGCACATGCGCGATGGTCTCGGTCGTCAAGGCCGAGGGCTCGGTGCCGCGTGAACAAGGCGCCCGCATGGTGGTGACGCCCGAAGGTTTCCACGGCACCATCGGCGGCGGCACGCTGGAATGGAGGGCGCTCGCTGCCGCGCAAAGCCTGCTGGAAAAGCCCAGGGCCACGAAAATCATCAAGCAGTCGCTCGGGCCCGATCTGGGCCAGTGCTGCGGCGGCCGCGTCGTGCTCGCGGTCGAGAGTTTCGAGCGCACCGATCTCATCCGCGTTCAAGAACTGGCAGCGCGTGAAGAGCAAGGCCCATTCATGCTGAGAGGCCGCATCGCCGGACTGGACGTGACGGAGAGCTTTGGCGAGCAGCGCCGCAACGTGCTGGTCTTCGGCGCGGGCCATGTCGGCCGCGCCCTCGTGCTGGCGCTGGCTTCGTTGCCCTTCGACGTGACCTGGGCGGACCCCCGTCCTGAATCGTTCCCCTCTGCCGCCCCGTCGAATGTCACGATCCGCCATGGCGATCCGCTGGACGCCGTGGCTGCCGCGCCGCCCGGCTCCCTCGCCTTCGTGATGAGCCACAGCCATGCTCTGGACCTGCAGATCGTCGACGCAGCACTCCGCAATCCCAACTTCGCGCATGTGGCCGTCATCGGCAGCGCCACCAAGCGCGCCCGCTTCGAGAAGCGCCTTCGGGACGCCGGTGTTGAAGCGGAACGGGTCGCGGGCCTCATATGCCCCATCGGCATTGGCGGCATCAGGTCGAAACTCGCCGCTGCGATTGCCGTTGCAACGGCGGCGCAGATCATCACGCTGGACGAGGCGCTGCGCAGTTCTTTTCCACAGCCGCTCGCACACCAGAGAACGGCGGGCTGACGCAACATGGAGTATTTGCTCGAGGCCCTGCACATCACAAAGATCTTCGGCACGCTGAAGGCCAATGATGACGTGACGCTGAAGGTGAAACCCGGCGAGATCCATGCCTTCCTCGGTGAGAATGGCGCGGGCAAGTCGACGCTCGTCAAGATGATTTATGGCGCCTTGCAACCCACCTCCGGCGAGTTCCGCTGGATGGGCAAGCCGGTGACGATCGCCAGCCCCGCTGCTGCGCGAAAGCTGGGCATCGGCATGGTGTTCCAGCATTTCTCGCTGTTCGAAGCCCTGACCGTCGCCGAAAACATCGCGCTCGCCATGCCCGGCGCCTTCGACATGAAGAAGCTGTCGGAAAAGATCTCCCGCGTGTCGAAGGACTATGGCCTGCCTCTCGAACCCACGGCCATCGTGGCGGATCTCTCGGTCGGCGAGCGCCAGCGGATCGAGATCGTGCGCTGCCTGCTGCAGGAACCAAAGCTTCTCATCATGGACGAGCCGACCGCGGTGCTGACGCCGCAGGAAGCTGAGCAACTGTTCCGCACGCTGGCCCGCCTTGCTGGCGAGGGCTGCGCGGTCATCTACATCAGCCATCGGCTCGAAGAGGTCAAGCACCTCTGCCACACCGCCACGATCCTGCGGCATGGAAAGGTCGTCGCCAACGTCGATCCGACGAAGGAGACAGCTTCCAGTCTCGCAAAGCTCATGGTCGGCGGCGACATTCACATGGTGCGGGCCGCGCGGATGGATACCAAGGGCCATGTACGGCTCAAGCTCGATCACTTGGGCCTCCACCCCGATGGTCCCTTCTCGGTGGAACTGAAGGACATTTCTCTCGACGTGAGAGCAGGCGAGGTCGTCGCCATCGCGGGCGTCGCGGGCAATGGCCAGTCGGAACTTTTCGATGCGGTGTCGGGGGAGCGGTCTCTCGCGCGCGATGCCATGCTGGTGATCGACAACAAGCCCATGGGCCATCATGGCGTCAACGCGCGGCGCAACATGGGCGCGGCCTTTGTGCCCGAGGAACGGCTGGGCCATGGCGCCGTACCGGGTTTCAAGCTGTCGGAGAATGTCATTCTCACGCGCCACTCGTCGGATGGCACGATGGTGAAGTCCGGTATGGTCAGCAAGGACGGCGCTTCGGGCGTCAGCGAGCGCGTCATCAAGGACTTCGACGTGCGCAAGGGCAAGCCCGACCCGGAAGCCCGCGCGCTCTCAGGCGGCAACCTGCAGAAATTCGTTGTCGGCCGCGAACTCGACCGCAAACCGGGTGTGCTCGTCGTCAACCAGCCCACGTGGGGCGTCGACGCCGGAGCCTCCGCCACCATCCGGCAGGCCATCATCGATCTTGCACGGCAGGGCTCTGCCGTGCTCGTCATCAGCCAGGATCTCGACGAGATATTCGAAATCGCCGATCGCATTGCCGTCATCTCGCGCGGCCAGTTGTCGGAGGCCTATCCCGCCGCTGAACTCTCCGCCGAGAAGATCGGCCTGCTGATGGCAGGCGCCCATGAAGTGAAGGAGACGGCCCATGCGGCTCGTTCTTGAGAAGCGCGCCGAACGCTCCGTCCGGATGGCGCTCCTGTCTCCGTTGATTGCCATCGCGCTCACGGTCATCGCGGGCGCCATCATCTTCTCGCTCAGGGGCCTCAACCCATTCGAGGCGCTCTTTGTCTACTTCATCGAGCCCCTGACGCAGGACTGGGCGCGCGAGCAATTGATCGTAAAGGCAGCGCCGCTGGTGCTGATCGGAGCAGGGCTCGCGGTCTGTTACACAGCAAACGTCTGGAACATCGGGGCCGAAGGCCAGTTCATCTTAGGCGCACTCCTCGCGGGAATGATCCCGGTTTACTTTCCGACATGGCAGACACCCGACGTGATGCTGGTGATGCTGGCGCTGGGCATTCTGGGTGGCATGGCCTGGGGCGCGATACCGGCATTTCTCAAGAACCGTTTCAGCGCCAATGAAATCCTGACCTCGCTGATGCTCGTCTATGTCGCGCAGTACCTGTTCGATTGGCTGGTACGAGGGCCCTGGCGCGATCCGCAAGGGTTCAATTTCCCGAAGTCGGTCAATTTCGATGGTTGGCAATTGCTTCCCAAATGGGGAGAAATCCACTTGGGCGCGCTCTTCGCCCTTATCGCTGCGGTTGTGCTTGCCGTGGTGATGTGGAGGATGCTGAAAGGGTTCGAGCTTCGTGTGCTTGGCAGCGCACCGCGTGCTGGCCGCTTCGCGGGCTTCTCCTCCGAACGCGCCGTGATGTTCTGCTTCCTGCTGTCGGGCGGGCTCGCGGGGTTGGCGGGAGCAAGCGATGTGATGGGCGTTTCGGGCCAGCTTCAGACACCCTATTCGCCGAACTATGGTTTCGTCGCCATCATCGTCGCCTTCCTTGGGCGTCTAAATCCCATCGGCGCCATTGTCGCGGGACTCCTGCTTGCCCTCAGCTTCATCGGCGGCGAAAGTGCACAGGTGACGCTTGGCATCTCCGACAAGATTGCCAAGGTGTTCCAGGGCATCCTGCTGTTCTTCATCCTCGCCTGCGACACGTTGATCCTCTATCGCGTCCGCTTCGAATCCACGCGCCCGGCGCTCACCCAGGCGGCGGAGTAGCAACATGGATTTCAACGTCCTCACCATCATCATGACAGCCGCCACGCCGCTGCTTCTGGCGGCCCTGGGCGAACTTGTCGTCGAGCGGTCCGGCGTTCTCAATCTCGGTGTCGAGGGCATGATGGTCATGGGCGCCGTCTGCGGTTTCGGCGCGGCGCTGATGACAGGCTCGCCCTGGCTGGGGCTCATCGCCGCCATTCTCGCCGGCATGGTCATGTCGCTGCTGTTCGGCTTCCTCACCCTCACGCTGGTGTCGAACCAGGTGGCGACCGGCCTCGCTCTCACGCTGCTGGGGCTTGGGCTCTCCGGCCAAATCGGCGAGGCCTTCGTCGGGCAGCCCGGCGTGAAGGTTCCGGCCATCGGCGGCATCGACCCGCTGATCCCCTTCGCCGTGCTGCTTACCGCGGGCGTCGCCTACTTCCTGTTCAAGACCAAGGGCGGTCTTATCGTGCGTGCGGTTGGCAACAGCCACGCATCAGCCCATGCACTTGGTTACAATGTCATTCGCGTGCGCTACCTCTGTGTACTCTTTGGCGGTGCCTGTGCGGGCCTGGGCGGAGGTTATCTATCGCTTGTCTATACACCGCAATGGATCGAGAACATGACGTCGGGCCGCGGCTGGATCGCGCTGGCGCTGGTGGTCTTCGCCTCTTGGCTGCCGTGGCGGACACTCGTCGGTGCTTATCTTTTCGGCACCATTTCGATCCTCGCCTTCATCGTCCAAACAAAAGGCTGGGGAATCCCGTCGCAGTTCTTGTCATCGCTGCCCTATATCGTCACCATCGCGGTTCTGGTGATCTTCTCGGGTAACCGCGCGATGATGAGAAAGAACACTCCGGCATCGCTGGGGCAGCCTTTCGTGCCTGATCGTTGAGAATTCTGAATTTGAGAGGGAGTACGTCACTATGAAGAAACTGTTGTTGTCGGTCGCTGCCGCGGCATTGGCGTTGGGTGTCAGCACCGCAACGGCATCCGCCGCAACCAAGGCCTGCTGGGTCTATGTCGGCCCGATCGAGGATTTCGGCTGGACCTATCAGCACCATCAGGGCCTGGAGGCCGTGAAGGCCACCTATGGCGACAAGGTCGAGACGGCCTACGTCGCAAGCGTGCCCGAGGCTGACTCGGAGCGCGCCATCGAACGCCTTGCGCGCGATGGCTGCAACATCATCTTCACGACCTCCTTCGGCTTCATGGAGCCGACGCTGAAGGTCGCCAAGAAATTTCCCGATGTGAAGTTCGAGCACGCCACCGGCTACAAGACGGCCGACAACGTGACGACCTACAATGCGAAGTTCCATGAGGGCCGCTATGTCATCGGCCAGATCGCGGCCAAGATGTCGAAGACCGGCACGGCCGGCTACATCGCCTCCTTCCCCATCCCCGAAGTCGTTGCAGGCATCAATGCCTTCATGCTCGGCGCACAGTCGGTGAATCCCGACTTCAAGGTGAAGATCGTCTGGGCCAACACCTGGTTCGATCCCGGCAAGGAAGCCGATGCCGCCAAGGTTCTGCTGAGCCAGGGCGCAGACGTTCTCTCGCAGCATACCGACTCCGCGGCCCCGCTGCAGGAAGCCGAGAAGTCGGGCGCTGTCGGCTTCGGCCAGGCCTCCGACATGATCAAGTTCGCGCCGAAGGCGCAGCTCACCGCCATCGTCGACAACTGGGCGCCTTACTACGTCCGCCGCGTCGGCCAGGTGCTCGACGGCACATGGAAGTCTGAATCCTCGTGGGATGGCATGGCCGAAGGGACCGTCAACCTGGCACCCTTCACCAACCTTCCGGAAGACGTGGCCAAGATGGCGAATGAAACCGCAGAGGCGATCAAGACCGGCAAGCTTCATCCCTTCACCGGGCCGATCACCAAGCAGGATGGCACCGTTGTCGGCGAGGCCGGCAAGGGCCTGCCCGACGGCGACATCCTGGGGATGAACTGGTACGTCAAGGGCATCGACGACCAGCTGCCGCAGTAAGCGCATATTTACACCAACCAGCGCCTGCCGCGGGAGCGATCCCCGGCAGGCGTGTTCTTGAGGAGCCGACATGTTGGAGCCCTTCATCGCCGACTGGCTGAACCTCCTCATCCGCTGGGGCCACATGATCGCAGGCATCGCCTGGATCGGGACGTCGTTCTATTTCGTGGCGCTCGACTTCTCGCTGCGGAGCGGGAAGGCGCTTCCCGAGGGCGTGCGAGGCGAGGCGTGGGAAGTTCACGGCGGCGGCTTCTATCATGTCCAGAAATATCTCTCGGCCCCAGGCCAGATGCCGGACCATCTCACGTGGTTCAAGTGGGAGGCCTATCTCACCTGGGTCACCGGCTTCCTGCTACTTGTCGTTCAATATTACATTCAAGCGGGCGCCTATCTGATCGACCCTGCCGTGCTGGCGCTCTCGCCTTCAGCCGCCATTGCGATTTCCATTGTCTCGATCATACTAGGCTGGGCTCTCTATGATGGGCTCTGCCGCTCGCCCATCGGAAAGAACACCTCGGCACTCGCGGCCTGCGTCTTCGTTCTCATCCTCGCCTTCGCCTATGTCTTCGCACATGTGTTTTCAGGGCGTGGCGCCTTCATTCATGTGGGCGTCGTCGCCGGCACCATGATGGCGGCAAATGTCTTCATGGTCATCATCCCGAACCAGCGGAAGATCACGGCGGCCCTCATCAGGGGCGAGACGCCGGACCCGCGGCTGGGCGCCATTGGCAAGCAGCGCTCGCTGCACAACACCTATCTCACGCTGCCCGTGCTGCTGATGATGATCAGCAACCACTTCTCCATGTTGACCGACGCGCCCAATTCATGGTTGCTCATAGGCCTCATCTTTGTGGGTGGCGCAGCGCTCCGGCATTTTCTCGTGCGCCACGAGGTCGGCGACCCGCTGGCCAAGATCGCCTGGGCGCTGCCCATCATTTTCGTGGCGCTGGGACTGGCATGGTGGCTCTCAGGCTCGCCGCTGCTTTCACTCGACTGGGCCAACCTGCTCGTCCGCTGGGGCCACATGATCGCAGGCATCGCCTGGATCGGAACGTCCTTCTATTTCGTGGCGCTCGATTTCTCGCTCCGGAAACACGCAAACCTGCCGCCCGGCGTCGCTGGCGAGGCATGGGAGGTTCACGGCGGCGGCTTCTATCACGTCCGCAAGTATCTGACCGCACCGGAGACGCTTCCCAAAGATCTCATCTGGTTCAAGTGGGAGGCCTATCTCACCTGGCTCACCGGCTTCCTGCTCATGATCGTAATGTATTATGTTCAGGCCGAGACCTATCTCATCGACCCCAATGTCGAGCCGCTCACACAGTGGCAGGCCATCGGCCTGTCGGTCGGAAGCCTGCTGGTCGGCTGGATCGTCTATACCGCACTGTGCAGGTCTCCCATTGGCCGAAACACCGGCGTGCTGGGGCTCTGCCTGCTGGCCATGATCCTCGCCTTTGCATATTTCTATACGCACATGTTCTCAGGCAGGGGCGCCTTCATCCACATCGGAGCGCTGATCGGAACCTTGATGGCGGCCAACGTCTTCATGGTCATCATTCCCAATCAGCGGAAGATCACGGCGGCATTGCTGAAGGGCGAAAAGCCCGATCCGAAATATGGCGCCATCGGCAAGCAACGCTCGCTGCACAACACCTATCTGACGCTGCCGGTGCTGGCGATGATGATCTCCAACCATTTCCCGATGGTGACGGATCATCCCCACGCCTGGGTACTGGCGGGGCTTATCGTCGTGGGCGGCGCTCTCACGCGGCACTTTCTCGTGCGCACCGAAGTCGGAGACAGCCAGTCCGACATCGCATGGACGATCCCTTTGATCGGCACGGCGCTCGCCTTCGCACTGATCATCACGCAACCTGAGGCACTGCCGCTCTATCAGGGCGAGGTAACGGATGCGGAGGCGCTCACCATCACGCAGACCCGTTGCGCCTCTTGCCATGCCGCAACGCCCACCGACTCCACCACCAAGGCGGCACCCAAGGGCATTGAACTGGAAACGGTCGAGAACTTGAAACGCTATGCCGCCCAGATCGAGACGCAAGCGGTCAAGAACAAGGCCATGCCGCTCGGCAACAAGACGAAGATGACAGACGAGGAACGCGCCAAGCTCGGCGCCTGGATTGCCCGCCAATGAAGACGCTCGCCGATGTGAATGCCATGAGCCCCTCGGCTTTCATCGAGGCCTTCGGCGATGTGGCGGAGCACTCGCCCTGGGTGGCGCGCGAGGCCTGTGGCTTCCGGCCTTTTGCCAGCCGTGATGCCATGATCGGGGCCTTCGAACTTGCCGTGAAGAGTGCCAACCGCGATGCGCAATTGGCTCTCATCCGCGCCCATCCCGATCTCGCCACAAATGCGAAACTCACGGATGATTCGACAAGGGAGCAGGCGGGGGCAGGGCTCGATTCATTGACGGCGGAAGAGTTCGCGCGCTTCACAAGTTTGAACGATGCCTACAAGTCGCGCTGCGGATTTCCGTTCATCTTCGCCGTCAAGGGCGCCACCAAGCATATGATTGTCGAGAACTTCGAGGCGCGAGTGAAAAATGTTCTCGCAGATGAGTTCAAGATGGCGATCTCGCAGGTCTGCCGAATCTTCCGATTCCGCATCGAGGACAGGGTGGAACCATGACGCTCGTCATCAAGGGGCAGACGCTGACCTTCGTTGCCGAGGGAACGGCATTGTACGAGAGCCGTGGCGCGATTGCCGTGGGGAACCGGGGAAGGATCGAGTGGTGCGGGCCGCAATCCCTATTGCCCGAACATTTCCGCGTCAGCGAAGTCCATGACTACGGCGACATGATCGTGATGCCGGGCTTCATCGATGCCCATATCCACTTCCCTCAATACCGGATGCTCGCCGCGCCCGGAAAGGACCTGCTCGACTGGCTTATGCGCTTCACTTTTCCGGAGGAGAGCCGATACGGCGACAAGACCTATGCGGAGGCGGCAGCGGGAATTTTCCTCGACCGCCTGTTCCAGCACGGCACCACGTCTGCGATGGCCTTCTGCTCCGTTCACAAGGCCTGCGCGGAAGCGCTTTTCGAGGCGGCCGAGACCCGCAACATGGCACTCATCACCGGCAAGACGATGATGGACCGCAACGCGATTCCTGACGTTCAGGACGATCCCGAAACGGGCGCGCGCGAGACGGAGGACCTTCACACCGCTTGGCATGGCAGGGGCAGGTTGCGGCACGCGGTGACGCCGCGTTTTGCCATCACGTCGTCGGAAGCGCAGTTGAAGCTGTCGGGCGAACTGCTGGCGCAATTGCCGGGTGCCCTCATGCAGACGCATCTGTCGGAGAGCCCCGGCGAAATCGCCTTCGTGAAGCAGCTCTTCCCCAACGCGAAGGACTATACCGACGTCTATGAGTCATTCGGTCTGCTGGGGACAAGGAGCTTCTTTGCACACGGCGTCCATCTCTCGGACCGCGAATGCACACGGCTTTCCGAGTCTGGTTCGACGGTCGTTCACTGTCCCACCTCCAACACTTTCCTTGGATCGGGCCTCATGCCCATGACGCACCTGCGCAAAGCGAGCCGCCCCGTGCATCTGGGCCTTGCGACCGATATCGGCGCCGGAACGAGCTTCTCGATGCTTGCGACACTGGGCGAAACCTACAAGGTGCAGATGCTCTCAGGCTACAAGCCAACGGCCATCGAACTCTTCTGCATGGCCACGCGCGGCAATGCGGAGCGCTTGCGCATCGGCCATGAGACAGGTTCGATCGAAACCGGCAAATATGCCGACCTCATCGTGCTCGATCCGAAGGCGACGCCGGTGCTCGCAAGCCGGCAGGAGTTGTCACAGTCGCTTGAAGACGTTCTTTTCTCGCTGATGATCCTGGGCGACGACCGCGCGATTCACGGCACGTATGTGGCGGGCCGAAAGGTTCATGGACGCATCACGGTTCAAGGCTGAAAATGCTTTCCTCGCCCAGCCATACTTCTTCGAGATTGTTGCCCGGCCCCTTGCGGTCGACAATCAGGAAACGGCTGTCTGGATCGAGAACCAGAAGCGGATGGTGCCACACATTGCGTGCATAGTTGACGCCCTGCATTCCTGAGGCCGTGAAGGCGCGGTAACTCGCCAAATCATTCACATCGCCGCAGACCAGCACCAGCCATGGCCGGTCCTGCAGCGGAAAGAAGATCTGGCTTCCCAGCGGATGCCGTTCCATCAGCTGGATCGCAATTTTCGTAGGTCGCGGCTGGCCAAGAAAGAGACTGACGTTGGTGGTGCCGCCGTCTTGATCCACATCGATGTTTGCCAGATCGTTGAAGCGTTCGGCATAGCCCTGGTTGATGGTGAAGTGGGCAGCACCCTCCATCCCGATCACGTCACCGAATGGCTGAAACGCCGCACGCGTGAGTGGCTCCGGCCTGATCGTCCTCATGGTCAGGCAATCATGCAGGACATGGTGCCGAGCTCGCCGTAGTCGATGGTCACCTGGTCACCGGGCGCAATCGCCATGGGGATGATGCATGTTCCCGTGGTCACGAACTGCCCCGCATTCACGCCACCGCAGTAGGTTGAGGCCTCGTTGACAAACCATGTGAGCGCCTTGCGCGGATCGCCCAGAACAGCCTTGCCGGTTCCTTCCGCAACCACAGCCCCGTTCTTAAGGCCTTTCACGGCATGGGCCGAGAAGTCGATGTGCCGCCACGGTTTCTCGACTGCGGGCCCGAGCACCAGCCACGAGGCGCAGGCCGTATCCGCGATCAGTTGCGCCGCGCCAACTTTCGTGAAGTCGGAATAGCGGCTGTCCGGCACCTCGATCGAGAGATGCAGCGAACTCACCGCCGCCATGGCCTCGTCGTAGCTGTAAGGCTCATGGCGGTGTGGCAAATCCGTCCCGAACCTGAAGGCAAACTCGGCTTCCGCCACCTTCATGATGTTGTCGCCGAGCGTGACCGAGGCGTTCGGCGGAAGCAGCCGGTGACTGAGGATTCGCCCGATGATGGGGCCCTCCACGTTGATGTGCCTTTGTCCGGCCTCGCTGGTGGCGGCGATCTTCCAGCCCGCGACCGTGCTTCCCGAATGGCGGGCGACGGCTGCTGCGGCCTCGTAGCCTTCATTGCGGGACGAGGGCCGCGCAGCTTCAGGAAGTGCTGCAATACGTGTCACCGCGTTCCAGTTCTTCAGAAGGAGTTCAGCGGCCTGGTCGGCGTTCATGGGCAGGGTCTCTCAGTTTTCGAGGCGTTTCACGATGTCGAGATAGCGCGGGTGATCACGCAGGATATCGAGATCGCTGTCATGCAGCATGAACTCTCTCAGCGACGTGATCGCATTGGGCTTCATGATGCGTTCGAGCCGGTCCAGCGCCAGGTCCTTCTGGCCCAGGATGGCAAAGGCGCAGGCCAGATTGTAATGCATGTAGAAATCGTCCGGCTCGATGATGGTGGCGCGCTCGGCCCAATCCCTCGTCCTGTCTGTTTCGCCCAGCAGCGCCAGCAGGCCCGCCCCGAAAGCCAGCGCGTCGGCATCGTCCGGGCGCTCGGCGATTGCGGCCTCGGCGCGCGTGAGAGACCTTCGTGCCGACGCGATCATCTCCTCCTTGCGGCCAAGCGACTGGTAGCACATCGATTGCAGTCCGAGGGCACGGAAGTCGTCGTTCTTGAAGTCCGCTGCCTTGCCGAACAGCTCGGCCGCTTTTTCATACTGTCCGCGATTGAAGCAGTTGCGGCCATAGAAGAGGTAGGCCTCGAAGAGTTCGGGCTTCAGCTGGATCGCCCTCTCGAAACTCGCTTCGGCCTCTCCGTAGCGGCCTGCGGTATAGAGTGCCAGGCCCTTGGAGGCGTGGGCTTCGGCCAGCGTTGCGTCCAGATCGAGCGCGCGCTCGCTTTGCTCCAGGATCTCCTGCACGGTGATCGTGGTGTCGCCCGCATCGAGCAGATGCGAATTGCAATCGGCGATGCCGGCATGCGCTGCTGCATAGTCGGGATCGATGTCGAGCGCGCGTGAGAACATCTGCTTGGCGAGCCTCAGGTAGCGCTTCGTTTGGCCGCGATGGAAGAAGCCCCGGCCCATCAGGTAGTAGCGATAGGCCTCGGTATTGGCTGTCGGACGCTGGGTGATGACCTCCAGTTCCTGCGGCAGCATGCGCAGCCGGAGAGCGCTCACGATGGCGCGGGAAATGTCGTCCTGCAGCTCGAAGATGTCCTCGAACTTGCGGTCATAGCGTTCCGCCCACACGTGTCCGTTGGTGCGTCCGTCGATCAGCTGCGCGGTGATCCGCACGCGGTCGTTGATCTTCCGCACGCTGCCTTCGAGGATGTACTGGACGCCCAGCCGGTTCGCCACCTGGTCGATATCGACGTTCTGCCCCTTGAAGGTGAAGGCCGTGTTGCGGGACACGACGAAGAGCGCCGAGATCTTGGAGAGATCGGTGATGATGTCCTCGGTGATGCCGTCGCTGAAATACTCCTGTTCCGGATCGCCGCTCATGTTGACGAAGGGCAGTACCGCGATCGAGGCCTCGTGCGTGCCGGCGCCGCGCTTGCGGGCCGCGGCCGAGCCTGTGCCC
>NZ_JBGSOZ010000058.1:0-10999 GCF_041738905.1 Aestuariivirga sp. | reverse complement strand
CTCGCGGCGAAAACAATCCAATGTCGCGACGCACCATTGCGCATCGCGTTCAGAAAAATTCGTGAGCGCGTTGACATCGCGCCCGCTTGACTCGGATTCCATTGTCATAAGATAGTCACCTTGTCCATTCCCTTGTACGATGTTCCAACCAGTTGGAATGATCGCTGCGGATGCGGACGGGGGCATCAGAAGGAGGAATCCCATGTCGAACATGTTGCGCAAGACGTTGACTGGCATCGCAGTCGCGGCCGCATTCACCACCACATCCATCGCCGCGTCGGCGCAGGAGCAAGGCAAGCTGGAAGAGGTCCTGGCGCGTGGCCACCTGATCGTCGGCACCGGCAGCACCAACGCGCCGTGGCACTTCAAGGACGAAGCTGGAAATCTTGTCGGCTTCGATATCGACATCGCCAAGATCGTCGCCAAGGGCCTGTTCGGCGACGACACCAAGATCGAGTTCGTGCAGCAGGAATCCGATGCGCGCATCCCGAACGTCACCACCGGCAAGGTCGACATCACCTGCCAGTTCATGACCGTGACCGCGGAGCGCGCCCAGCAGGTCAACGTCACCATTCCGTATTACCGCGAAGGCGTCGGCCTGCTGACCAAGGCGGACGGCAAGCTCAAGACCTATGACGAGCTGAAGGCGGCGGGCAGCGGCGCGACCGTCTCGGTGCTGCAGAACGTCTATGCCGAGGACATGGTCCATGCGGCCCTGCCGGAGGCGAAGGTCGACCAGTACGAGAGCGTCGATTTGATCTACCAGGCGCTGAACAGCGGCCAGGCCGATGCGGCGGCGACCGATCAATCCTCCCTGCAATGGCTGATCGTCACCACGCCGGGCAAATACCAGGATGCCGGCTATGGCTGGAACCCGCAGAGCTATTCCTGCGCGGTGAAGCGCGGCGACCAGGATTGGCTGAACTTCGTCAATACGGCACTGCATGAAGCAATGACCGGCGTCGAGTTCGACTTCTACGCGGCCTCGTTCAAGACGTGGTTCGGCAGGGATGTGCCCGCTCCGAAGATCGGCTTCCCGGTCGAGTTCGAATAAGACATCATCATCAGCGCGGCGTGCGGGCTCCAGCCTGACCGCCGCGTGGATTTTCCCGGCGGAACTTGCCCATGGGATATACCCTCAACTTCTCTGCAGTCTGGCGCAACTTCGATCACTTGCTCGAAGGCCTTGGCCTCAGCCTCATTCTTGCCGTGGCATCCATTCTCATCGGCTGCCTCGTCGGGTTGGTGACGGCCTTCATGCTGCAGTCGAGGAACCGGGCCATCAGCGGCGTGGCACGCGTCTACGTCACGGCAATCCGCAACACGCCCATTCTGGTGCTGATCCTGTTCACCTACTTCGCCTTGCCGCAACTGGGCGTGCGCCTCGGCAAGATCGAGTCCTTTGTCTTCACGCTGACACTCTACGCCGGCGCCTATCTTGCGGAGATTTTCCGGTCGGGCCTCGTTTCGATGCCCAGGGGACTGCGTGAAGCAGGCCTTGCGATCGGGCTGACGGAATTCCAGACGCGCACGTCCATCATCATCCCCATCATGTTCAGAAACGTGCTGCCCTCGCTCGGCAGCACATTGATATCCCTGTTCAAGGACACGTCCCTCGCCGCCGCGATCGCCGTGCCCGAACTCACTTTCTATGCCCGCAAGATCAACAACGAGACGTTCCGTGTCGTCGAGACCTGGATCGTCGCCAGCTGTCTCTATGTCGCAACATGCACCGTGCTGGCAGCGCTTCTCCGGATCGTCGAACGCCGCCTTGCGATCGTGAGGTAGAAGACATGGAACCCACATCCTTTCTCGAACATATATGGATTGCGCGGTGGCCACTGGCGTCAGGCGTCGGGCTGACGCTCATCATATCGTTTCTTGCCATCGTGGCGGGAACCATCCTCGGGATCGGCGTCGGAATGTCGCTGACATACGGTGCGCGTCCGCTTCGATGGCTGGTCCGCGGCTATACCGACTTCATCCGGGGAACGCCGGTGCTCGTTCTGGTTCTCGCGAGTTACTACGTGCTTGGCACGATCGGCTTGCAACTTGGTCCGTTTCAGGCCGGTGTGCTGGCGCTCGCGGTGTTCTGCAGTTCCCATGTCGGCGAGATCGTCCGGGGTGCGCTGCAGGCCATCCCCAGGGGACAGACAGAGGCTGCCAAGGCCATTGGCCTGACCTTCGCCGGAACCTTCATCTACGTGCTGGCACCGCAAGCCATCCGGCAGATCTTGCCAGCCTGGGTCAATACGGCAGCAGAGATGGTGAAGGCGTCGACGCTCCTCTCCATCATCGGGATCGGGGAACTGCTGCTTTCGACGCAGGAGGTGATCGCGCGCACCTTCATGAGCCTGCCCTTCTACTTCCTTGCAGGTGCACTGTACTTTCTGATCAACTTCGGCATCGAGAGCCTGGGCCGCCTCGTCGAGAGAAAGATGGCAGTTCAATCGTGACTGGAACTCAAGGCATGAGCACCAACCTCGTCGAGATACGCAATCTCCACAAGAGTTTCGGCAAGGTCGAGGTATTGAAGGGCGTGAATTGCGATCTGGCGCAGAGCGACGTTGTTTGTGTCATCGGCTCGAGCGGCTCTGGAAAGACCACGATGCTCCGGTGCATCAACATGCTGGAGGATTTCGATGCCGGCACGATTACCATCGATGGCGAGGCGATCGGCTACGACGTGCGCGATGGCAAGCGGCGGCGGAAGCCGGAGAAGGAAATCGCCCGGCAGCGGGCCCTCACCGGCATGGCGTTCCAGCAGTTCAACCTGTTCCCGCATCTCACTGCGATGGAAAATGTCACGCTCGGACTGATCAAGGTCAAGAAACTCGGCCGCGACGAGGCCACGGCCATCGGAGAACGATGGCTGGAGCGGGTAGGGCTGTCATCACGGCGAGACAACTATCCAGGCCAGCTTTCCGGCGGACAGCAGCAGCGTGTGGCGATTGCCCGCGCCATCGCGATGAACCCCAAACTGATGCTGTTCGACGAGGTGACCTCCGCTCTTGACCCTGAACTGGTGAACGAGGTGCTGATGGTGATCAGGGATCTTGCTCGCGACGGCATGACGATGCTGATCGTCACGCATGAGATGCGCTTTGCCCATGACGTCGCAAGCCGTGTGATCTTCATGAACGAGGGGCGCATTGGCGAGGAGGGAAATCCGCGCGAGATGTTCCTTCAGCCAAAGACCCAGCGGCTCGCCGCGTTCCTGAAATCATCCAGTTTCAATTGACCATTGAGAGAGAATGTCTTGACCATCAAGCGATATGGAACAGGTGAGACCGGAGCCGGCAAGCAGGGATTGCCCTTCGCCCGCGCCGTGGAGGCCGAAGCTGTTCCGCTATCCGCAGATGTCAACACGCGAGGGATGCTGATGTCCGAAGTCCATGACGAGGCAATCAGTCGCCGTATGCGTGGACTGGACCGCGCCTTCGAGATTCTTGATTTCCTCGGGCAGCGCCGCGAAGCGATGCGCCCCAATGAAATCGCAATCCAGATCGGCGCGCCGCGGTCCACAGTCTATGAACTGGTCAATCTGCTGCTCCGCAATGGAGTTCTCGAATACAGGGGAAACCAGGGACACGTCTTTCTGGGCCGAAAGCTCTATTTCCTGGGGATGTCCTATCATGAGGAATTCGACATTCTGCGCGAGTGCAACGCCATATTGGCGGCGATTGCCGGGGAAACGCGCGAGACTGCCCAGCTCTGCATGCTGAATGGCAACAAGTACACGGTCGCGATGATGAAGGAGGGCGGCCGGCCCTTCCGGATTTCCTCTGACGTTGGCGAGCGCGTGCCTATACCGTGGACCGCCTCCGGCCGGTTGCTGGTTTCTCATCTGAGCGATGCGGAAATCATGGAACTGGTGCCGGGAGAGGATTTCAAGCTTCCAAATGGCGAGTGGCTGGCGCCTGCCGACTTCATTGCCGAAGTCAGGCAGGCGGCGGACTCCGGTTACTTCACCTTCCGCAGCATCGTTGACAGCTTCACGCAGTGCTTCGCGGTTCCGGTCTACGATCAGGAGAGAGAGTGCACGGCAACGCTGTGTCTCGTAGCGCCCCGCGAAGACGGCCTCCAGAACCGGGATGTCTATCTCGAATGCCTGATCAAGGCAGCGCAGGATCTGTCGGCGCGGATTGGAACGGGCTTGTCCACCATCTCGAAGGAACCCGGCAAACTGCTCAGGCACTTCAACCGGACGTGATGTTCCACTGAAGCGCGGTCAGGGCCATGCGTGCGGCAGCAGACAGCCCGACCCTGTTCGACCTTCCGGGTATCGATTTCCGTCTTTCTCATGAAGGATTGGGGACTGCTTGCCGCTGGAGGCCACTGGTGTGAGCCCCGCAAACTGATCCAAAAATTAGTAGTGTCCTACGGCCTCGTGTGAGCCTGCCTCCGACGTAGGACCATGGCGTTGAGCTTGCTGATGCCCCCGTTCAGGCCGCGTGGCCGATGAGCTTGACGCGGCCGAAGGGCTTCTCCGCGCCCGCGCTGTCCGCCACCGAGAAGCCGACGAGAACGGCATTCGATGGGTCCGTCGTGAACCGGCGGACTGCGTCATTCCAATAGATTCGAACCCCGACATGCCAGTCTTCCGACGGGTCCCGGTGAAGATCGAAGACGCCGGCCGTGCTCACCTCTACGTTGTCGCCGATCTCCGCCCACGATCTTGCAATGCCAAACAGCGCACCCCGCAGCACGCCGCCTCCGGGCTGGACTTCATATGGTGCTGCGATCTCGACACTGAGGCCCTGATGTACAAAGCTGTTCAATTTCGTGTCTCCCCTGCGATGTTGTCTTTGAAAGTGCGGGTAGGTGGGCAGCTTGCCGTCACTGGCTCGCCCACAACACGCGGCCGAGATAGGTCACATCGTCCGGACGAACCAGCACCTCCCGGCGAGACTTGCCGCCAAGCGTGATGGCGATTGCGTCCTTGTCGCGATGGACGAGCACACCACCAATCATCCCGAGCTGACCCGTCTCCACGACGATTCGGTCACCCACGGCGATTGTCACATCATGCGACACGATGAGTCGGTCACCGTGGCCATAGAGTGGCAGCATGGAATTGCCAAACACAGTGATCGTGCGGCTATTGTTCACATCGGGTGCAAGACCGTTCATGGGGCGCTCCAACTCATGCGCTGTTCAACGGTGGTGAGAATGAAAGGATCGCTTCTGCTTCGCCATAGGCAGTTCTACCTATCCCTTGCCTCAAACTGCTGGCGGGCCGCGCCGTGGCACGAGCAGGAGAAACCGGAGGAGTTGCGGCAGCGAGGTCGCCTGCATCTTCGACAGGATCGCTGCGCGATGATGGTCTACCGTGCGGACGCTGATCGAGAGTTCTGCAGCAATCGAGGCGCTGGAATAGCCCTGCACCACCATTGCAGCGACGTCCCGCTCGCGAGGGGTCAGCGCGGAGAAGCGTTCGCTCATGGTTCGAATGAGGGCTGGTTCTTCCGCCGTCTGTTCGTTCTCGCTGATTGCGGCGCCGATGCTTGCGGCAAGATCCTCGTCGACAACAGGCTTCTCGAGGAAGTCTGCCGCGCCGCTCTTCATCGCCTGCACCGCCATGGGAACATCGGCATGGCCGGTGATGATCACGACAGGCGGAGCGCCTTCCATTCGCTTCAGCATCTCGAGCATTTGCAGGCCATCAATCTCGGGCATGCGGACATCGAGAACGATGCAATCGGGCCTCGCCGACTCGATTTCGCGAAGCGCCTGCCGCGCGGAAGAGCAGGCTGCAGATTCATAGCCATAAGTCGAAAGCACCGAGGAGAGCGAATCGCGCACCGCTGCGTCGTCATCAATGATCATGATCAGCCGTTTCATGGGACTCCTCCGGATGCGAGGTGATTGGCAGCGTGAAGACAAATGCCGCACCCTCCTTCGATGAGCGGTCGAGCCACAGTTCACCACCATGGCGCCGCACGATACTGCTGCACAATGACAGGCCCAGGCCCAGTCCATCTGGCTTTGCAGATTTCAGGGGCTGAAAGAGCACGTCCTGCAGCTCCGGATTCACCCCGGGACCGGTGTCGCTCACGCTGATCTCCGCAAATCCCGGGCGATTCGTGACAGAGACCCGGATGGTGACCGCACCAGAGGCCGCACCGCTCGCAACGATGGCATCCTTCGAGTTGCGAAGCAGGTTGAGGATGACTTGCTGAATCTGAATCTCGTTGCACATCACCGTGCTGGTGGGCAGGAAGCCCGGCGCGCGGGGTTCGATGCCGGACTTGCGCAGTTCTGGTCCGAAAAGCGCCAGGGACGACAGGATGATGTCACGGAGCTGGTGACTTTCCTTGTGCGGCGTTCCGCGCTCCAGAAAGCGGCGGGTCGAACGCAGCATGCCTGCCGCCGAGTCCACTTGCTCCACCGCCGCGTCGATATCGCTTTGGACGGCATCCGCATCCGCGCTGCCCGAGGCAAGCCTGCGCTTCACGGCCCTCACGTAGTTGCGGATTGAACTCAGCGGCTGGCTCAACTCGTGGGCAAGTGCCGCGGCAATCTCGTTTGCGAGCGATAGCCGCGATGCCTGCAGAAGGACGCTCTGGCTCTCCTGAAGGCTCAGATGAGTCTCTGCAAGCTGCTGCACGGCACGCTCTCTGTCGCTGACGGCAGCACCCATAAACAATCCGGTGACGGACAGTGCCAGCATCAGGAACTGCAACTCCGTGGCGTTGGACGCCTCATAACTGCGCCAATAGAGAATGAAAAGCATGAGAATGTCGCTGAGCAGCACCGACAGGGCGGCGCCTCTCAGTCCGTCCTTCACGCTGAAGGCGACGACCGGCAGGAAGACGAGGTAGAAGAACTTGAATTCATCGGTCTGCCGCAGGCCGAAGACCAGGACGGATACCATGACGAGCCCACCGAGAAACAACCATTGCATTGCTCCCCATTTGGCCAGGTAGTTCTTCCACCCCTCCATGCCCGAAGCCGTCAGCAGGAAAGGAACGAATGTCATCATGGCAATCAGATTGCCGATGGAGAGCGTCATCGTGTAGGAGAGGAGATAGGTGGTTTCTATTCCGACGCTTTGTCCGAGGATCACCAGCCGCGCCACTGCGTAGACGATCGTGATGCCGAGGCAGATGAGGAGCAGGCGTATCACCGTCTGGACCCGGTTCGCCGTATCGCTCATCAACAGGGATTTGAATGCCACCCCAGTGCCCGTGAAAATCAGGGCGCGCGTCACTGCTGAAATCCACTCCCATGACCCCGGGAGTGACCACCCCCAGAGCCGGGTGCTGACAAGCATGCAGATGGTTACTGTGACAACGGCAGGCCGGCCGAGGACCAGTCCGGCTACCAGGGCAAGGCCGGTCGCCGGCGCCCAGGGCGATGTCTTCAGGTCAGTGGCCTGGAAAATCGAGGACAGCCACGCCAGCGCGATGAACGCTACGAAAAGACCCGCATGCATCAACGCCTGGCGCAACAGCGCCAGCGCCCAGCCGCTGGTCATGGTCTTGTTCATTGCGGTCAAGATTGGTTCGCGATGTGTGGCCGTAGGTCCGGAAACCTAAATCAACCGGTGCGAAGACGCCAACATCAATTGGCTTGCGAAAGAGTGCGGACCGCACCGCAGGTCGGTGGTGCATAGGTGGGGAAGACTGCGTGCGGTCCGCCTCTGGTGGTCCTCCCTGGACTCGAGCCGTTCGACTGCGAGATTTTAACAATGCGCCTCTGGATGCGATTGCCAATAGGCAGCACTGCCTATCCGGATGCTGGTGCGATGCTTCTGAGGCGTGATACCGGATAGACATCCACAAGACCACACCGCGGGCAGTTGCATTCCACGAGTGACGGCCGTTCCACGCTTGGAAGGCACGGAATGGCGCATCCGCAGTTGCTGCACAGCACCGCATGGCGAACGGGTGTTGCCTTTGACGGTGCAAGATGCGCTTGTGAGTGGTCACCTTGCCTTATCATGAATGCACGCGAAACCAGCAGCGGGACGAGGACTGTGCAGTCTTTGCTTCATGAACGGAAATATGGGCTGATGCGGTTTCATCCATGGTGAGCAGGATGGGGTCGTCTGCAAGGAAGGCCCGTGACGCCGTGTCGTTGTCCGTAACGAACTCGCCTTCTCCGGAGACGGAGAAAAAGTTGCGGTTCAGAGTGAGGCGTGCATCGACGCTGACGCTCTGTCCGTCGGAAAATCGGAGCACTGCAGGTCCGCTCGCCGAAAGTGTCTTTGGCATGATGTCCTCTTGTGTTCGATGGAATCGCAGTGAATCATGACCGAGTTGGACAGACCATAGGTAGCAGTGCCTAGTCCGTCAGGCGATTGTTCTCGAGGAAAACACTGCGCAGCGGAGCAGGCCAGGCCGTCTGGAGATGCGTGGGGCGGGCTTGCGTGGCTTGGGTCTGCCAACATGCTTGACGTCATCCATTGTTGCATCTTACAACTTTATGTCCGAAAACAGCGGAGTGCCGCCGTTTTCGTTGATTGCGAGGTGATGCCCGATGAGCCGCTTTTCGCCCTTCGAGGACACGCTTTGGTTCGCCACGGCCGCGCCAGCCCCGGCAACCGTTCCGCTCGAAGGCCGGGTCATGGCAGACGTCTGCATTGTCGGCGCGGGCTATACCGGCCTCACCACCACACTCGATCTCGTGAAGAAGGGTGTCAGGGTTGTTCTGCTCGAGGCGCAGGAGGCGGGCTTCGGCGGGTCGGGCCGCAACGCCGGTCATTCGACACCGACCTTCACCCATTACAGCCTGCCGGACTTGCGGAAGGTTCTGGGCGAGCCCTGGGCCGAGCGCCTGATCCACCGGCAGACGCGCGCCAACGACCGTGTCTCCGGCATGATCCGCGAATACCAGATCCAGTGCGAGTGGCAGCAGAATGGCTATGTGCAGGGCGCCTACCGGCCCGGCGTCATCCCGGCGCTCGAACAGAAGGTGCGCGACTACAACGCGGTCGGCGCCAGAACGCGCTTCCTCGACAAGGCCGAAGTCGAGGCCCTGACCGGCACGCCGCGCCTCTATGGTGGCTGGTATCACACCGAGGGCGGACATGTGAATCCGCTGGGCTATGCACGCGGCCTCGCCCGCGCCGTGCTGCAGGAGGGCGGCACCATTCACACAGGTTCGAAAGTCACCAACGTGGCACGCGAGAACGGCAAGTGGCTGGTGCAGACTCACGGCGGTGCGGTTCTTGCCGACAAGGTGATCTTCTCCACGGGCGCCTATACCGTCGAGGGCTGGCCCAGGCTCGACCGGACCTTCAAGATCATGAGGGTGTTCGTCGCCGCGACACAGCCTCTGTCTGAAGATACCCGCAAGTCGGTGCTGCCGCACAACACGACCATGCACGATGGTCGCGGCGATATCTATGTCTACAAATACAACGCCGAGGGCCGCATCGTCGCCTCGATGTTCCCGATGGGCCGCCGCGGCCGCAACATGGACTATACGCGGCAGGTGATGACCGACCGCCTGAAGTGGATGCACCCGCAGATCCGGGAAGACATCCGCTGGGATTATTTCTGGTTCGGCGAACTCGATATGCAGCGCCGCACCATTCCGCGCCTCTATGGACTGGCACCCGGCATCGTGGCGCTCACCGGCCTCTCCGGGCGCGGCGTGCCCACGGGCAGCATGCTGGGCGGCATCCTCTCGGAGTGGGCGCTGGGTGTCGCGGAAAGGGACCTGTCGCTGCCAGTGGAGCCCCTGTCCGCCGCGCCGCTCTACATGAGCTTCGCCCCCCAGATGATGCTTCGCTACTACCGTCACATGGACCGGAAAGGTTCGATCCGCGACGGCGCAGCACTTCCCCCTCACGCATAGGAGAACGTCACCATGAGCACCGCGATTCAATCGATCGGTCTTGAGGAAGGCTTCGGGCAGGGCGCTGCCGCCGAAGGCCGCAACGGCGGTTCGTGGAAGCGCACCATCTGGTCCGACGAGGGCAGGTCCAATACCATCGTCGCAGTCTGGAAGGCCGAGCCCGGAACCTATGTGTTTCCGCCGCGGGCGCTCGAGGAAACCTTCATCGTGGCGGAGGGAGAGGCGCTCTGTTCGCTTGGTGGCAATCCGCCGGAACGGATCGGCGTCGGCTCCATCGTGCGGGTCCGCGAGGGCGAACCGATCACGCTTGAAATCCTGACACCCTTCCGCAAACTCGCAACCGTAGTTCCCCGAAGCAAATAGTTGACATATACAACTGTTGCAAAATACAATTACTTTATGACCGATGGACAGCTATACTGCGGCGCTGCTAATGGGCCTCACGGACCACAAGCAGGCAGGTGCCACGCGCCGTTGCAAAGCCGCATAGAGAAAGGTCCAGACGGGGAGACACATGGCCAAAGCCCGAGCGGAGCGCAGCAAGGCGCCGGTTCAGGTCCGGAAGGAACAGCAGCCCAAGACTGCCGACGTCTCGGCCGTGAAGCTCGACATTCTGGAGAACCTGCTCAGCTACTACATGCGCGTCGTGAGCGTGGTTCTGAACCGCGACTTCGATCACGTCCTGTCGTCGGTGTCGCTGGCGCATGGAACGGGCAAGGTCTCGACGCTTCTCATGGTCGCCGCCAACCCAGGCATCAGGCCTTCGGTGCTGGCACACTATGTGCTGCGCGACCGCTCGGCCATGACGCGGCTGCTGCAGCAGATGAAGTCCGCCGGGTTGATCGTCGAACAGATCTCGGATACCGAGCGCCGCGCGCGCGAGCTGTATCTGACCGCGAAAGGCAAGTCGATCCTCGACAAGGTGCGTTCACTCGCTACGCAGCAGTCGGATGCCTTCTTCGGCGTCCTCTCGGGGAGCGAGCAGAAGCAGCTCATGGAATTGCTGAAGAAGCTCTACACCAGCCACGTCCATATCGAGGACGAGGACTGACAGCCGGCAGGCGGGGGCTTTCATGAGCGCCCGCGTCGCCTTGATCACCGGCGCCAATCGCGGCATCGGCCTTGAAGTGTGCCGACAGCTCGGTGCGCGCGACTACACAGTCGTGCTGACCGCGCGTGACGCCGCCAAGGG
>NZ_JBGSOZ010000024.1:0-2622 GCF_041738905.1 Aestuariivirga sp. | reverse complement strand
TTGCGGTTGCTCAGCAAAGCTTGAAGCTCAGCGCGGTCGGCGGGGCCCAGGTAAAGGCAGATGTCGGAGCGTCTCATCTCCCGAACATGCCACAGCCGGTAGCAGTTGGGAATCCTATGTCAGGCGTAGAACACTAGCGAGTATTTTCTCGCGAACGATTTCAAAGACTCGGATCAGAAAACCGCCTGAGCCGCTCGCTGGGTCGCATACAATCTCGCCCTCCTGTGGATCCAGCATATGAACCATAAACTCCACAATGCTGCGTGGGGTGAAGAACTGGCCAATTTCGCCTCTGAAAGTGCGACCAAGAAATCGTTCAAATGCAACGCCTTTCACGTCTTCACTTGTGTCAGAAAGATTATATTTTTCTAGCTCTTTAACGATTGCTTCGGCCGTGGCTGGCTTCAGGTTTATACGTTCGTCATCCTCAAATATTTTGTCGGTAGCGTAAGCCTGCTTCGTATTCTGGAAGAGGTTGTCCAGAGGATTTTCTGCGATCTGAGTCTTCAGAACGTCAACAGTGAAGAGGTTGGTTTTGTTTCGACGAGTGAGTAGCTGTCGTTCCACGTAAACTTTGATGAATAGGACCTTTGCTATCTCATCGAAGGCGGCGGCAGGATCCTTCTTTTCTCGATTTCGGATGATGTTATGGCACTTGTGCAAAAGGTCGGCGAACTCTCTTTCCTTGAATGCACGTAACTTGGACAGGAGCTCTTCGATGTCCTTGTCAGAAGCATCACCATGAGGAATGTTTTCAATCTCTTCTGTATAGCCGGGAACTTTGTTTTTCATTACGCGCCAGTACTTCGTTTCCCGCGAATTGTGAGTAACGAAGAAGGGTGCGCCACATATCCTGGCGTAGTTTTCACCTTGGCTATAGTCGGAGGGCTTAATGGTAATATTATCAGATTTGCATTCAACAATGATGAATGGGGAGTTGTCATCAACTTTGTCTTGTATGGTTCGCCACAGGACGAAGTCAGCTCGTGCGGATGCCGAGCCGCGGCCGGTCAGATCCATTTCTTCCGAGATTTGATCGACGGAGAAACCGTAATCATTTACCAGAACCAGCAAATACTTTTGACGAACGGTCTCTTCGGGTGTTTCAACGAGCCACTTCTGGCGAACGTGGCTCCAAATCTTCCCTTGCGCTGCGTCTCGTTTAATTTCTAAAGCGCTCATCTGTTTTCTTTCTCCTTCCGATGCTGCGGAAGGATGGTGCCCGTCAGCTTTTCGTATTCTTCGATTGCGATAACCAACACAACGGGTCGACCATGCTTCTCTATCACCACCGGCTCTGCGAGTGCTGTGTCGATCAGTAGACCAAACTGATGCTTAGCATCTCGGGCCGACATCGTTTTCATGGTCGCCTCCCCTGTTCGGGTCAGAATGACCATAAGAGTCCGAGTTTTCAATCGGTCATTTCATCCATGCTGACCGGATCACGGGCGTCTTGGACAATCCGTTGGGGCTATGGGAAGTACCGACCACCCCCTCCGCTTCCTCGTTCAATCGCATCCCCATGCTGATCAGCCCGTGCAGAGCGGCGTGAGCGTAGACGAAGGTATCCAGCGCCTCGTTGCGTTCGCCGTCGCGCTTGGGCTGCCAGGATCGGATGGGGCGGCCCTTCTCAAACCGAGTGACGACGCGTTCGGCAGTCAACTGGCGGAAATAGTCGGCGTCGAGGCGGCGGGGGAAGTGGATCGCGCCGGGACCGGGCTCGGTCAGTTTCAGGCGCGCGTAGACCGCGTCCTTCACCGCATCGACGCCGACGATGAACAGCGGGATCTTGCCCTTGTTGGTTCGGGTGGGACGGCGCGGCCACACCGGGATGCCGGGGCCGCCGCGCCCCTTGATCGCCCAGATGCGGCGGGCGAGGCGAGTGCGACAGAACTCGTAGGCCATCTTGGTGTGGTGGCCGCCGGTATCGACTGCGACAGCGCGCACCGGCAGATCGCCATAGGTGCCGTTCAGGACGCCGTCGAGGTCGGACCACAGGCGCGGGCCTGACGGATCGCCCCAGAGCACGCGGTAGTCGATCACCCACGCTTCCTCGTCGCGGCCCCAGCCAACGATCTGCGCCTCGATCCTATCGCCCTGCACATCGACACCCGCCGTCAACACGGCCACGCCGGGGGCGAGGTCGCCGCCCCAATCCTCGCGCCGCGCCATCAGCGGATCAGCGGGAACTGTGTCGCCCGCCTGGTCTTCCCAGGACTCGCCCAGTTTGGTGTTGACCCAGACCTGAAGCCGGGCCGGATCCTTGGCGACGCGGGCATGTTCCTGCGCGATCTCGGCCCAAGTCTCCCATGGCGAATAGAGCGATGATAGGTGGAACCCTGCCGTACGGCCATCGCCCAGCGCGGTCGGTCGCCACTCCCCGGCAGACATCAGGCGCGGCTTTTCATGCTCATGATGCACGCCACCGCAGGCCTCGCAGACCAGATAGGCGGCGTCGCGCTGTCCCTCTGGCCAGCGGATGCGTGCCCATGTGATCGGGGCCATGTCGCCACAATGCTGGCAGGGAACGTGGAAATATCGCTGATCGCTGTCGAGATAGGCCGCTTCGATGCGCGAATGGCCCTTCAGCGTGGGCGTGGACACCATGTAGATCTTGCGCCG
>NZ_JBGSOZ010000007.1:0-2019 GCF_041738905.1 Aestuariivirga sp. | reverse complement strand
TGCCAATCCTCAAGGCCGCACTTCAAAACCATCGGACCGAGCAGCCAGCCTCCCATGCAGTTGACCGCTTGGCCGATGCTGCATAAGGTTCAACCAGCGACGCCAGCCTTGGCATTTTCAACAGAGTACGGGACATCCCCGGAAATCGTCGAGGCGGCCGTGCGGCAAGGTGGATTGTCTTCGGTCTCATTGCGAATGCCCTGGGTGCAGTCATCGGAAACCTTCGCCGCCCAGGTCGGCCCAAGACGCAATACGGCCAAGGCGGTGCGCGACCTGTGGGGCTACATCGATGCCAGAGACGCGGCTCAGGGCATCGGGTTGGCGCTCGGTTGACGCGGCGGCGGTCATCTCAGGGTCTACCTTGCCGCAGCAGACACCTATCTCGAGGAAGAAACCACCCCGGCGCTGGCTCGCGCCCTGCCAGGCGTGCCACTCCGCCGGCCCCTCTCTGGTTTCTCGGGGCTGATCGATACGGGCAAGGCCAGGCAGGAACTGGGCTTCACGGCACAGCACTCCTGGCGCGACTATTCTGACGAGGCCATCCGGAGCAAGGGCGCAGTTTGCAGGCTCACGCCAAACAGCCCGCAATGACCTCGGATTTGCGCCAGTCGATTGCCGAGGAGAGAGACTTTGCCAGGGGTTTGGTGGCGGAGGGAAAGGGTCTGGAATCCAACGCTCTTTTGTGGATGCCGCTCCGTTTGCAAGGAAAATCTCTGAACTTCTGGACATGTGATCAAGTGCGGACTTTTGTCAGGCCTGTCTGTGCGACCGGCAAGGGCCGCTGGCCGGGATGGTGATGCGCGGACCGGGTCCCATACTCTGCAAGCGAACTCAAGTTTCGGAGAGCGTTTCGGGTTATCCCAGCCCGGATCATTTCGATCGTTTGTCCATGCCGTTCATGCCTTCCTCACAACTCTTCGCCGGTCAGGGTCCGGAGCCCTGCCGGTTCATGCGGCGCTCACCAGGGCCGGTGCCCGGTAATCCTCGCCGCGTGTCAGCATCGCCCAGATGGCCCGGGCCATTTTGTTCGCAAGTGCGAAGACCACCACCATGGGGGGCTTGCGCGCCATCATTTGCGCCAGCCAGGGATGCTGGGGGGCACCTTTGCGGCTTGCCCAGCGGATGACCGATGTCGCCCCCATGATCAGCAGCCTGCGTATGTCACGCTGGCCGTTCTTTGATGTCTTCCCGAGTCGTTGCTTGCCGCCCGAGGAATGCTGCCGGGGAACCAGCCCGACCCAAGCTGCAAAGTCCCGCGCTCGACGGAACAGGTGCATTGGAGGTGCGAAGGTTTCGATCGCCAGGGCCCCGATTGGGCCGATCCCCGGCATTGTCTGCAGCCGGCGTGGCATGGTGGAATTTCTCGACATGGCAGCGATCTTCCCCGCAAGTTCGGCAAGGTGCTCCGTTAGCTCGTCGATATGTGTCAGGACCTTCTTGCAGAGGTCACGCACCAGATCAGGCAGATCCGAGCGCTTGTCCTTGACGATCTCCGCCAAGTCCGGAACGTGTGCAATCCCTTCCGGAGCGATGTAGCCAAACTCATAGAGATATCCCCGCAGCGCGTTGATCGAGTCGGTCCGCTGCTTGATGAGTTGCTCCCTCATTCGAAACGCAACTGCCTGGGCTTGCTGGTCGGCCGTCTTCGGCTCAACAAACCGCATGGTCGGGCGCAAGGCTGCTTCGACGATCGCCTCAGCATCGGCCGCGTCGTTCTTCTGCCGCTTCAGAAACGGCTTCACATAATGCGGGGCAATCAACCGAACCTGATATCCGTAGCGAGTGAACTTCCGCGCCCAGTGGTGGGCTCCGGCAGACGCTTCCATAGCAACAGTGCAGGGATGATGCCCCGCCATGAACCGCTCGAAAAGTGGTCGGGTGAGCCAGCGGAAAACATGGCGAAATTCGCGACATCTGGGACTTGCTCAGCAGAAACAGCTTGCTCATGAAGGCCTCCTCTATCGGAAGCCTTGAATCAAAACTGCAACTGATCCGCAACCAGTTTAATAGGTCCTGAGC
>NZ_JBGSOZ010000202.1:0-5698 GCF_041738905.1 Aestuariivirga sp. | reverse complement strand
ACGTCAGGACGATTGGCCTGGTTGCCAGGGAACTCGGGGAAAGCGAGGACTGGCTGTTCGATGTCGCCTCCGAGATGGAGCCCGAAGACGGCCTGATATGGGTCTACGGGGTTGGTGACGAGGGCGTGATGGCGTTCACCGGCTTTGGAATCGAGACCCTCATGGAGCTGATCAAAATCCACAAAGACAACCCCATGCTTCTGAAGCGTTGAGTCCCGCCAACTCGCCGACTGCAAAGCCGGCGGCCTACGACGGATGGCTACGAAACAACGAACGATATCCCGGTGCGCATGATCGAGAATCGCATGCGCAGGCTTCAAAGGGAATCCAGAAGCGGACTCTTCCGTCAGGCGGTAACCACTAGCCCTCAGCCAGACGATGTGTTCTTGTGAATCTTCCCGTCCTTCATGATGACTACCAGAGTCTTTTCAGGCTCCTCCAGGAGTTCAATGTCTGAGAGTGGGTCGCCATCAATAAGCAGCAGATCAGCCAAGGCACCCTCTTGTATTGTACCAAGTTGCCCCGGATATGGGTTTCGATTTCCCGAGAAGGCAAGGAGCTGTGCGTTGCTGGCAGTTGCCATCTCCAGAGTTTCTGACGATGTGAACCATCGCGTCATTTTTGCGAGCTGATGGCCCTGCTTGGCAGCAGCCTTCTGGTCAAAGAGAATATCCGTGCCCCAGGCAATCTTGACCTGGTACTTCTTTCCAAGCGCGTAGGCCTTGTCTGTGCCGCCGTACATCTCAAGTTGCTTGATTCGGTTGGGCGACCCTTCCGGAAATGCCGAAGGACCGTCATCTGTGAAGGGTTGCAGGCTCCACCAGATACCCTTGTCGGCCATGATCTTCACGGACTCTTCATCAAGCATCTGCCCGTGATCAATGCATCGCACACCAGCTCGAATCGCTGTCTGTACGGCATCCGGCGTGTAGGCATGGACTGTCACGTAGGTTCCCCAGTTCCCTGCTGCCTGAACAGCGGCATGGATCTCCTCTTCGGTGAATTGCGTCACATCCAGGGGATCAAAGCTTGATGCCACTCCGCCACCAGCCATCAGCTTGATCTGGCTGGCGCCTTGCATCAACTGTTCCCGCGCACGACGCAGAACTTGCGGAACGCCATCGGCAATGGCCGTGAAGCCAAGTCGCTCTGTAAAGTGAGGTGGTGCGTCGTCCGACTGAGGCAGATCAAGGACGGTCCGGAAATCACCATGGCCCGAAGTCTGAGATATGGTCGCACCGCTTGGCCATATCCGCGGACCTGCGATAAACCCTTCGTCGATGGCCCGCTTCAATCCAAACGTTGGTCCTCCCAGATCTCGCACTGAGGTAAACCCGCGCATGAGCATGTCGGTGGCGGCCTTTCCCGTGCGAAGCATGCTGTAGTTGGGGTCGCTGGTCATCATGAGTGAAATGGGAAGTGTCGACATGACCATGTGAACATGGGCGTCGATGAGGCCGGGCATCAGTGTGCGGCCGTTCCCGTCGATTATTGCGGCACCTGCCTCGCTGATGGGATCTGCCGAGATCCTGGCGATGGTGTTACCCGTGACCAGAACGTCTGATGGTGGTGACAGAGCGCTGCCTGTGCCATCGAAGATTCGGACATTGCGGAACAATACGCTCTTGGAAGACTGCGCATGTGAAGCCTTCGCGCCGCCTGCAAGTGCGCCGATCGTCAGAGCAAGAAAATCTCTTCGAGAGGGAGCCATGGGTTTCACCTTTCTGCTGACAGTTCGTCGAAGTAACTCAGATATCCGCAATGCTAGCACTTATACTGCTCGATGGTTCTTGCAGATCGTATCATAGAGAGCTCGCTGATTGTGGCGGCTCGGTTTGTTTGAACAGTTGGCTGGGTGTTCTTAAGTAGATTTCCGCATCTGCTATGCTGCCACCGGGATTGGTGACTGCGCATTGAAGTAGGCCTGATCGGGTGTATTTTCGTCAAGCGACGAATGTGGGCGCCGACCATTGTAGAAACCGACGTAACGCCCAATCGAGACACGGGCCTCTGGCACGCCGGTATGGGCGTGCAGATATACCTCCTCACATTTGATCGTCCGCCAAAGGCGCTCGACGAAGACGTTGTCCCGCCAGGCGCCTTTCCCATCCATGCTGATTTTCACCTCGGCACCGGCCAGAACCTTGATGAACTCAACGGAGGTGAACTGGCTGCCCTGATCGGTGTTGAAGATGTCCGGCTTGCTGTAACGGGCAAGCGCTTCTTCAACGGCTTCGATGCAGAACGCCACTTCCAGCGTAATCGACACGCGCCACGACAAGATTCGGCGCGTGAACCAATCAATGACAGCAGCCAGGTAGATGAAGCCTCGCGCCATAGGGATATACAGAGCTGCCGCTGGCGGACACGCTGATCGCCGACAAGGGCTTCGACAGCGATGAATTCCGCGAAGCACTGGCTGCCAGGAACATCAAGGCCTGCATCCCGCCAAAGCCCAACCGGAAGGTTCAACATTCCTTCGACAGGCAACTCTTCAAGGCCCGCCACAAGACCGAGAACATGTTCGACAGGCTCAAGGACTGGCGCCGCATATCAACCCGCTACGACCGTTGCGCTCACACCTTCTTCTCGGCGATCTGTATCGCAGCCACATGCATCTTCTATCTCAATCAATGAGTCCTGACCGTAGGATCTCGCCACGGCCGATTGCTCATGCTTGTCAGCGTCCAGCATAGCGCATGCCATGAGCACGAAGACTATGTCGCGCCTTGCCGTTGCTTGCTGCTGGCGGTGTCAAAGCAGCCGGCGCTTTTCATCTTCACAGGTTGAACCCCCAGGCAGCGACCTTGCAGAAGCAGGCCATTCGCCGAGAGAAGCCAATGTCACCCTTGCGCGAATGCTGAAAGTGATGAGAAATCTTCAATGAAAATGGTCCGGTAATCCACAATCTCTTCATCCGGTGGAGCAGGCTCGGGGTCTTCGACCGCATCATCGCCAGCCTCGCCGGCGAAGGCCCTCGACCCGAACGCATCATGATCGATGCCACCCATCTGAAGGCTCACCGGACTGCAGTCAGCCTGCTCAAAAAGGGGATGTTCCCCGTCGTATCGGGCGCACAAAGTGTGGCCTGAACTCCAAGCTGCAAGTTGTCTGTGACGGCCATCCAAGCCATCTCCGCGCCGCTCGGTTTGTCGGCCCCTCAGAAGCCCAACATCGCCGCCACCCGCTGGCGCACCGTGGCCGACTTCAATGCCGGGCGCCATTTCTACGACAGCGTCCGCGCACCGTCGGCGTTCTGGGTGGATCTCACCAAGCTCGACCTGCACGCCAATCCGAACCAATCTCAGATTTCCCAAACCTGTTGGGCTTCAGGCGGCGCAGGGCTGACGCCATTCGGGATCGCTTGGTCATGACAGGAATCTACTGACCCACCCTCCCGAGTTCAAGTTGCTTTTGTCTGACAGCGCCATGGGCACCAAGGATTTTGTCCACCCGAGCTTTTGACAGTCTTTCGCATGTCATAATGATTTTCGAAATGCACTACTTTACTTGGCGAATGCGGAACGATAAAGTGCAGCAGTCATTTGAATTCTGCGGCCCGCACGGTACTGGTTCAGCTCACATTGACTGTTCCAAGATTGTCACAAGTACCGCGCCCCAAAGTGCGAGCAAGATGTTTCCAATGGCATAGCCCAGACCATAGCCCAAAGTTGGAATTCGACTTTGCGCGACATCCTGGACGGCGGCCAGGGCGGGGGCCGACGTACCGGCACCGCAGCAGGTTCCGAGAAGTACACCTTCGTTCATGTCGAAGACACGACGCCCAACAAATATGGCGGTACCGTGCGACAGCACGACGACAGCGATGGTAATCAAGACCAGCAAGGGTCCGGTGCTGACTAGACCAGTAACAAACCCTGGCCCAGCCGAGATGCCGACGCAGGCGATGAATGCGGAAAGGCCTACAGAATCAAACAGCCACAAGGTCGCTGCCGGGACAAATCCGAACGTTCGGTACCGCGCCCGGAGCCAGCCCGCGATCAGACCGCCAATCAACGTCCCGACCGCAATGCCGAGGCCAAGTTCAAGTGCGCCCAGATGCAGAGTGGGCAGGCCGATCAGACCACCGAGAAAAATAAAAACTCCAACAAAAACCATGTCTGTTGCGGTCGTCGGTCGATCAGCGTAGCCGATCATTTTTGCCGCGTCTTCAACATGGCGCTTGCTGCCGACGAGTGTCAGAACGTCGCCGCGCTCCAGCGTCAACACACCATAAATCGGCATCTCCTCGCCAGACCGCAGAAGTTTGCGCAAGAATACGGTACGTGCCTCTGGTCTACGTTTCAACTCAAACAAAGACTGACCGATCACCCCGCGCTTGGTCACCACCACATCAGCGCTCTCTGCGGGTACATCCAGAAGTGCGGCATCATCGATTTCAGTTCCGATTGCTACGGATCTGGCGACAAGGAACTCGCGCAGGCCGACCACGGCAACAATGTCTCCCGCTTCGAGGCGCAGGTCGGGATTTGCCGGCAGGATATCGACCTTTCGACGAACCTGCTCTACATAGGCTTTCGCGTCTTGCGGCACCCGGGCTTCGGCCTGCGAAATCGTCATGCCAACCCATGTTGGGTCTACCAGATAGGCGCGTGCCTCGATGCTGCGACGGGCGGATTGCGCAGATGTTGCGCCATCCTCCGAGGCATTCATTCCAGCCTCGAGTTCCGCGCAGGCTTCAGCAAGGCTGCGTCGCAGAAAGCGCGGGGCAATCTGTGATGCCATGAGAATAGTTGCGATCACACCTGCCAGATAGGCAACTGCGAAGGAGGTGGCGACATCTGCCTCGAACGCCTGGACCATGGTGGCATCCGCACCGCTTTTGCGGAAAGTATCCAGTGCCACGCCAACTGCGGCAGATTCGGTAGTGGCCCCAGCCAGCAACCCGGACGCGGTGCCGATCCCAAGGTTGAAAATGAGGGAGGCACCAAGAACCACGGCCAGAGCGACCACACACAGGATCACTGTCACGGCGATCTGCGGAAGCGCCTTGGCATTGAGGCTGCGAAAGAACTGCGGACCTGTGCGATAACCGATCGCGAACAGAAACAGCAGAAAGAATGCTTGCTTCACATCATTGGACATGACCACACCGGTCTGTCCGATCAGGACACCGGCAATCAGGCATCCCGTGACCGCGCCAATCGTGAAGGTGCGGTATCTGATTTTTCCGATGGCATAGCCAAGCCCCAGGGCCAGAAACAACGCAAGTTCGGGATGCTCAATCAGAATGCCCGAAAGAAGATCAAACATTGCGGTCCGCGCGAAGTAGAGAGCTTTGGTCTGGCATGGTGCGGTCCTTCTTCGTCGCCTGGGCTTTGCTACTGTCAATCCGGCATCCAGAACGGCTGACCGTCAAAGAGTTATCTTGGTGATCATGCACAAGACCACATACGAACCAAGTGATATTTATCGGCTCCAGCTGATTATCCAGAACCCTGTGACGTATGATTGCGCTCCATGCCGGAACAAAACCATTGGAGCGATCTGTTTCCAACGTGTTTAAGTGTTCCGGACTGGACTTTGCAGGCTGGGTGGTAATCCCCCCGTTTTTGGAGGGGGTTTGGAAGTAGAATTTTCTCGGTATCCTGAACGAGGAGATTCGGATGAAGAAGAGCAGGTTCACGGAAGCGCAGATCGTGGGCATTTTGCGCCAGGCGGAGGGCGGGATGCCTGT
>NZ_JBGSOZ010000201.1:0-8588 GCF_041738905.1 Aestuariivirga sp. | reverse complement strand
CACTGGCAAGCGCCTCGATAGACGTGGTAGCTTTCTTCATGGTGTTGCTCTCCATTCAGGATTGAACACCCCGAGCCTACGGCTCGAGGAGAGCAACGCCAACCTCACTCCAATTTTCTACATTGAGCGGGACATCCCCGCTCGTGCTGCCACATGGCGCGGCCATGTGGGTTAGAGAGAGTAGCGAACAAAGAGCATCGCGGCGAACCAGTCCTCGGGGTCTCCGTCGAGTGCATTCCGGGCGGCTTCACCCGGAATGGTATAGGCGAGGAGGCCGTGCACGTACCAGTTCCGCGATGGGAACCATTTGACCGTGACGTTGGCCTCATAACCATATTGGTGATCGGACAGGAAGCTGAGGGCCGGATTGCCGCCGATGTTGTTCAGGCTGTCGGCCTGGAATGCCCATAGCTGCGGAACTACCTCGACTGTCGGGAGCGGCCTGAAGTTGGCCTGAACCCGTTGCGCGATGACGTTGCTGTCCTGCACCACCTTGAAATGGCTGGCGCCCTGAACCCATTGTTCGCCGTTGCCGCCGGACAGAAGCGGGTCCCAGCGCTCGTAGGCTCCGGTATCCGGGTCGTCGCCGGAGAAATAGCTCAGGCGATAGCTGATCGAGGGCGACCATGGCTTGTCAACAAAGCTGTAACCGGCCTCGCCATAGGCCGCAGTCGCGAACATTTCGAACTCGCGGTGAGTCTGCAGCCCGGCCTCGGCCCCGAAGAACGGGCCGGCCTGATTGGCCGGCAGGGGCCTGTAGGTGAGGCGCGCGTCGAACACATTGAGACCGTCGCGCGTTCCAAGGATGGTGCCATCGGGATTGAAGTAGGTGAAGTCCGACTTCAGGGCTGTCACATAACTTGCGGCTGCCAGCATTCCGTTGACCGGCCGGGTTTCCAGATTCAGGCCGGCGAGTTCCGTGTGCGTGTCAATCACCGGCAGTTCATCCGGCTTGAGGTAGAAAGCCTCGAGCTTGTTGCCGTTGTAGGAGACCTGTCCCAGCACCAGCAGGTCGGCAGCCCAGCGCGCGTTGGCCTGGAGAGCAGCGCGCTCCCAGCCATTAGCGGCCGTGTTGGCGATCAGAAAGGCATTGGCCAAGGTGAACTTCTGCCGGCCGGCACTGAAATTGAAGGCGAGGCGATTGCCCTTCTCGTCGGTCGTCCCGGTAACGAATCCGGCATAGGCATCCTCGACATGGGTATATCCGCGGGTCTGGTCGGTGAACAGTTCCTGGCCCGTCGAGCCGGAGCTGATCGAACTCAAGCCGCCATAGATGTAGAATTTGTCGGATAGCGGCGTGATGCCGTAGAGCCCGTAGTGGAGGTAGCCCTCGGCCCAGTTGCTGTAGCCACTGCCGGCAGGCTTTCCCTGGACGAGGGGGTTCCCGGCCAGCATCGCATCAGGCTGGCCGTACCAGGCGTTGTTGTTGCCATAATACAGGGACAATGCTTCCAGCTTCGCCCGCACATAGGTGCCGTCCCGGTCATAGAGAACCGGAAGGTCGGCCATGTTACTGGTGATCAGATAGCCTCTTCCGGAAAACGTACTCCCGTCAGCAGCAAGCGTGATGGTGAATGTGACGTCGAGGCCGCCCGCCCGCCCAAGCGCGTAGCTGTAAGTGACGTCAGCGATGTCCGGATTGCGCCGCACTCTTGCAATCGCGAAGGCTGCTGCATTCTCATTGAAACGATCGCCCGGGTAGATTGCGAGGAACCTACGAAAGCCGTCGGTCACGCGGTTATTAAAGGTCTGGTCACTGCGCGGGTTGGCGATGGCAACCGTCACGGTCTCGACGGGCAGGCTCAGGAAGCCGAGTTCGGCGCCATAGCTCTGGGCGAGAGCGGGGCGTACAAGGCACGCATCAAGCTGCCCAGTCGCAAGGATGGCGAGGAGCAGGACGGTACCGCCGAATCTACGTATATTCTGAAGCAGATGGAGCCCTGTCTCAACTTGTCGCCACGCCATGGCGGTATCTCTACAGGATAATCAACTTTGGGTTCATGTTAAAGCTTTTGTCGTGCCACTTTGTTTGCTGATGTTTCCACTCTATTGGAAACGGCTGCATCGCTCTCGCCATCGTCAGCCCTTCCGGCTGTTTTCCTGCCAGTATTGCCTCCACGATCTCAGGCGCCAGCAGCGTCATGCGGAGCACCCGGCTGACATAGGACGGATTGATGTTCTCAGCCTCAGCGATCTCCTCAATACTGGTAAAGTCGCTGGCCTCCAGCATCTTGCGCCAGCGGAAGCCACGAGCGAGCGCTTTCAACAGTGCGCTGTCGACCCGCACGCGAGGCTGGGGCTTCGCGCTGGTCCCGTCCGGCGTAATGATGAGCTTTCGCCCGCCGCGCTTGCGGACAGCAAAGGGAACCGTCACGGTGACGGATGCGGACACGGTTGTCATGCCGCTGCTGCTCTACTCTTGGTGTCCAAGCTGTTCACCTCCGTTGCTATCTGCACCAGTCCCCTGTCCCTGAACCTGAACTTCAGCCCGTCGGTACTGATATCCACGCGCTCTATCAGCAACTGGACGATGCGGGCCTGCTCGGCAGGGAAGAGTTCGGACCAGAGTGGATCAAGTGCCGCCAGTGCCGCGCGGACTTCATTCTCGGATAGGCCGTCATACACAGGCGGCGCCGCGCGCCATGTTGAAATGACGACTTCCGGCGCCCGCAGAATACCTCGGATCTGGTCGATCACGGCGGCTTCAATCTCTGCTGCCGGAACGCGTGCCACGGGACATTTGCCAGCGCCATGCTTCAGCACGGTCTGGCTGACATAGTAGCGGTAGAGTCGGTCACCCTTGCGGGTGTGTGTGGGCGAGAAGGCCGCACCGTCCGGGCCGTACAGCAGTCCCTTCAGCAGGGCGGGCGATTCAGCGCGTGTGTTGCTGGCGCGCAACCGGGGGCTCTGCTGCAGGATGGACTGAACATGGTCCCATGTCTTCTGGTCGATCAGGCGCTGGTGCTCGCCGGCATAGCCCGTGCCCTTGTGCACCGCCTCGCCAATGTAGGCCCGGTTGTTCAGCATCCGGTAGAGGAAGTTCTTGCTCATGGGGTTGCCGCGCGGCGTGCGAATGCCGCGCTTGGCCAGCTCGCGCGCCAGTTCGGTGGCCGAGCCGATCTCCAGGAACCGGGCGAAGATCCAGCGAACGTTTCTGGCTTCCTGCTCATCGATGAGGAGCTTCCGGTCCTTTGGCTTGTAGCCATAGGGCGGGGTGCCGCCCATGAAGATGCCCTTCATTCGGCTGGCGCGGACCTTGTCCCGAATACGCTCCGCCGTCACCTCGCGCTCGAACTGGGCGAAGGACAGCAGGATGTTCAACGTCAGCCGTCCCATGGAGGTGGTCGTGTTGAAGCTCTGGGTGACACTGACGAAGGTGACATTGTTTCGGTCGAACACCTCGACCAGCTTCGAGAAATCCATCAGCGAACGCGACAGACGATCAATCTTGTAAACGACAACCACGTCGACCAATCCGTCCTCGATGTCGGACAGCCACGAAGATTCGGCGGTGGATATCTGCGGCTATGCAGCGGTGCTGCGCGAACTCATCGAAACATCTTCAACTGAAGGGAGGTGAACTATGGTCCGTGGACGCAAACGCAAGCCCGGCAAGCGCTACCCTTGTGGCAAGCGCACGAAGCAGGAACTGGAGAAGGATGCCATGAGCACGGTGATCGAAGCCCGCAAGCGCCAGTTCGGCGTCACCACCAAGCAGGCTCGCGATGAGCGGCTGGGCACAGCACTTGGAAGGCTCGCATTCAAGCAGATGATCAGCGAGACGCAGTACCAGGCCGGTGTCGCCTTCGCGCAACTCTATCATCACCATCACGTCGCCATGGGACTACCATCGCCGAGCCCACGATCGGTCGCAGGTCTCCTCATCAACGAGGGGATCATCGGCAGTGCACCGAGTGAACCCATCCTCGAGGTCATCGAGAAGCTGAAGCGGCGGTTCCGTGATGCAACAGATGCCCTTGATGCGTGTGACCGCGAGCACCGAATGTCGGCAGGGCGCCGGCCGACGCTGCTGATCTATCGTGTCGTCTGCACGGACGAAGATGCCATGCACTGGAAAGAGGAAGACTTGGGCAACCTGCGAGTGGCCCTCAATGCGCTCGTGCGGGTGTTCCGGATGTAGAGCCAGAAACAACCTTTTTACTGAGTGGGATCGGTCTTGACCGGTCCCATCTTGCAGGCTCGACAATTACAAGAGTTCTTGTTATGTTCTGATGCTGAAATGGAGTACCAAATGGCCAACGTCACGTTTTTCGTCATGATCCCATTCAAGAAGATGAGGGGCGGGATCGTCGCCCAGACGGGCGTGCAATGTCAGTCGGAGCGCTCAGCCATTTCGCAGGCCCATACTGCCGTTTCCAAGGGAGCAGTGGGCGCCATCGCTTTCAAGCGCTCTGGTGATCCGGGGCTTGGCGAACACGGCGAGGCAACACTGATCTGCCAGGAGGGCGAAGTGCCGGACAGCGTGGAAGACATGCTGGCCGCATAGCATCGCCCAATCAGGCAAGGTCAAGCAGCTCGCGCCCAGTGCTAGCGCTGGGCGCGTATACTTTGCCGCACAGTCGTGATACTCACACTGGTAGTTTTCGTCGTCTTTGACGGGATAGAAGACGCGGAAACGGAGACGTGCTATGCAACAACCTCCAACCATCGTCCTGAGCAATGACGAGCATCGCTGGCTTGCAGATTGGCAAGTAGACCAATGGAACTTGTGCTGGGAGGTGCCAACCCAGATCGGCGACCACGCCCCAGGTTTTGAGGTCGAGGGTAGCATCGGAACTCTTGCTAAGGAGTTGCTCGCATGACCACGACCCCAACGATCTGGAAGCCGACGTTTTATCCAAACATTGCGGCTCAGGCTGGAAGCCAGACAGTGCCCCAGACCATAGGGCTCGCCAATGGCAATATTCTGGTGGTGTGGGAGGACGATACTCAAGGACCAAGTGCTTTCACAGATATCATGGGCCAGATGTTCACTCCCGAAGGCGTGGCCATCGGCGGATCTTTCCAGGTCAATTCCGCGATTGTTGCGTCCGATGAAACAGGGCCCAAGATCGTTGCCCTGCCAGACGGCGGCTTCGCCATGGCTTATGGCTGCTATCTTGAGGCACTCGGCGGATTCATCACCGTCCAGCGATTCGACAGCAATGGCAACTCATTGTCGAGCAGGTTCATCCTCGATGACCTTAGCAGCCTCACCGACTGGGACATCACCACAGACAGTGCGGGCAATTATACGGTGGTATACGAGCGCTTGATCTATGCGCTGGTTGGCCAGACTGTGGTGAACTCCATTGATATCCATTCGATCACCTATGATTATCTGACAAACGCGGAGGGCTCAGAGCAGGTCAACACAGCCCAGAATTCAACTGCAAACGACCGCCTCGGCGCTACTGCAGCATTTGCTGACGGACGCGTCGTGACATTCTACACTGAGCCCGACGATTGGCTGTTTTCTGTGTTTCCGCCGCTCTGGGTTTCCGGCACCACGTTTGAGTTCACGATCACCAATCCCCTGACCGGAGCCATTGTCCGCGGCGCCACGGAGATAGCTGACCCAGAAACCCGTGCTGCTGGCCGTGCGCAGGATGTGGCGATCCTGACGGGCGGACAAATTGTCTTGCTCTACAGCCATGGCGGCGGAAACAGCGGCCTAGGCATGAAGATCGTGGCCAATGGCAGTGCCAACGGCAGCATCAGTTCAGAAATGGTGGTGGACGCGAGCTTCAGCCTGGAAGGTGACGGCGCTCGTGGCTTTGAGAACGCCCGTGTGGTGGCCCTGCAGGATGGCGGGTTCCTGGTGGCATGGACGGTCGACGTATTCCTTTACGCCAGCCGCTATGACGCAGCAGGTGCGCCAATCGGATCGAAATTCATTGTCGATCAGCAACTGGCGACCGGTCAACAGGCGCTGTTTGATATGTCACTCACCGCCGACGGGCGCGTGCTGATCCCGTTCATCAACAATGCTGGCGAAATCGCAGAAGTCATTCTCGATCCGCGGGACAACGTTATCTTCGGCACAGCGGTGGGCGAAGTCATCACCACCCAGATCACCAGCACGCAGATTTTCGGGTTGGGCGGCTCCGATACGATTCTCGGGCAAGGCGGCGATGACGACATCGATGGCGGCAGTGGTTTCGACACGCTGCATGGAGGCAAGGGCAATGACACATTCTACCTCCATGATGTAACGTTCAACGGCGATTTCGATCTGGTCGTGGAAGTACCAGGTGGCGGAACCGATACTGTCCATGTCGGGGCAGACGCGTTGGATCCCAACATTCTCTACAGCTATTCGCTGACCGAGAATGTCGAGAACGGGTTCGTCGATGGCGTGGCAGGTTTTGACCTCATTGGCAACATTCGGGCAAACCGGCTGATCGGCAATTCCAGCACCAATTATTTCTTCGGTATGGACGGCAATGACTATCTCAACGGCGCCGGCGGCTCAGACTCGCTGTTTGGCGGAAAGGGCAATGACACCTACGTCCTCGACGAAACCACCGGCTCTCTGGCTTCCCTGAGTTACGACACGGTGGTGGAGAATGCCGCCGCTGGCGTTGATAGCGTGCGGGTAAATTCCACAGCACCCAGTCCTGGCAGCTATACATTGTCCGAGAATGTTGAGAATGGCACTATAACGGGAGGCGCTGACTTCGATCTTCGAGGCAATGAACTCAACAATCGGCTTGTGGGCAATAGCGCAGCGAACGCACTTATCGGCGTTGGTGGCAATGATGTGCTGCAGGGTGCAGGCGGTGCCGACAGGCTCGCCGGCGGCGCCGGGCAAGATCGCTTCGTGTTCGCCGCGCTGACTGACAGCGGCATTACCAAAGGCCTGCGTGACACCATCGGCAATCTAATCGCAGGTGACTTAATCGATGTCAGGTTGATCGACGCCAATGCCACGCTGGCGGGCAACCAGGCCTTTGTGCTCGATACCAACGGTGTACGCAGCGCCGGAGAAATTTCCTTCGGGATGAGCGGCGGATTTCTGCTAGTCAGTTTTAACACGGATGCCGACGCGGCAGCAGAAATGCAGATCCTCTTGAGTAACAGAACCTCGGTCACGGCCCTCGACTTCCTCCTTTAAGACCCCTTTGGTTCACCGTGGCCGCACTGACGGAAAGCGACTTCGCTTTGTGGCAATTACTGACTCCAGACGTGCGGAAATTGCGATAGCTCCCCGGCGCAGGTACACTGCCATTTCCGAAGCTACTGCGTGAGCACCAGAATTCATGGCGCAAAAGATCGTATTTGACCTTGATCGTTTCCTCAAAGCTCAGGAGTCGGTGTTCGAGACGGCGCTGGTCGAGCTTCATGCTGGTGCGAAGCAATCCCACCGGATGTGGTTCGTGTTTCCGCAATTGCGGGGCCTGGGGCGGTCATCCCTGGCCCAGCGCTACGGCATATCCGGTCTCGAGGAGGCGAGAGCCTACCTGGCACATCCGATCCTGGGATTGCGGCTGCGGAGGTGCGTGGAAGCCGTCCTCGGTGTTCCGGACCGGTCTCTGCGCCAGATCTTCGGGTCGCCTGATGATATCAAGTTCAGGTCTTCCATGACGCTGTTCGCACTGGCAGACGGCGGCGAACCACTCTTCCAGGAAGCTCTCGATTGCTATTGCGATGGCATCATGGATCCCAGGACAGTTGAGCTTCTAGGACTGCAATGAGCTTCCGTTGGCAGACCGTCTGAGCTCTTGTGCGCCGAGTGAGTTCGAGTTGTAGATGTCAAATGGTATGCGGGTGGAACTGGAATCCAACTTACCAAAGAAGTGTGTTCTTACTGGAAAAGTGGTGTTGACATGCTCCTGCAACACGAATAGAAGTTCTGTTATTGAAAGCTCATCACTGCGTCCGGAAGTCAGTCCTCCGGACGTTTTGATTCCCGAGCGTAGCGCAGCGTATTCCTGCGGCGTGCCAGAGCGAAGCGGAGCGAATTCACGGGTCCTTCCGCGTAGAGAAGCGTAGCGGGGGGGGGGCTCAGCGCAGCATCCCGCTAGCGTCAAGGTTCCAGTTTGGGGTCCCAGTTTCCAGTTTCCACCCCGCCATTCATATATCACGCCGATAGCATCGATCGAAAACAGGCCCGTTTCGTCGGGCTTTTTTGCGTTTGAGATTACGCGATGCTGGTGGAAACCAAAGTGGAAACCCTAGTGGTTTCCGCCCATCAGGTTTCCACTCTGGTTTCCACCGGTTTCCACGCCATGAGGTTCTGATGATCCCAGAGAGTTATGCCCTCGAGCGCGTAGATGTGTCCGTGCTGTCGGGCTTTGCCGGCAATCCGCGCACGCACTCCGACGGTCAAGTCAAACAGATCGCTGCCAGCATCGCTGAGTTTGGCTGGACCAATCCGATCCTCGTTGATGCCACCGGCACGATCATCGCCGGTCATGGCCGGCTCGCAGCTGCAAAGGAGCTGGGGTAATCCCCCCGTTTTTGGAGGGGGTTTGGAAGTAGAATTTTCTCGGTATCCTGAACGAGGAGATTCGGATGAAGAAGAGCAGGTTCACGGAAGCGCAGATCGTGGGCATTTTGCGCCAGGCGGAGGGCGGGATGCCTGT
>NZ_JBGSOZ010000116.1:0-29767 GCF_041738905.1 Aestuariivirga sp. | reverse complement strand
CCGCGGCGCAGTCGCGCGTGCTGCCGCCTTTGCTGGTGGAAGCGGAGCGCATCGCCGCGACGGTGATTCTGGGTGACCACGGGCGCAAGCGCGCCGGCCCCGGCGAGAGCTTCTGGCAGTACCGCCCCTACAGTTTCGGCGATTCCACCCAGCGCATCGACTGGCACAAGTCCGCCCGTTCCGACCGCGTTTACATCCGTGAAAATGAATGGGAAGCCGCCAATACCCTTTGGGTCTGGGCCTCGCCCTCCGTATCGATGGATTTCAACTCGCATCTCTCGCAGATCACCAAGCGCGAGCGGGCGCAGGTCGTGGCGCTTGCCGCGGCATCTCTCGCGGTGCGCGCCCATGAGCGTGTCTCCGCCATCGGCTCGCCCTATGCGCCGGATCATTCGCGCAGCCAGCTGGTGAAGATTGCAAGCTGGTTTCTGAATGGCGAAGGTGAGGCCCTGCCCACCTTCACTCGAATGCCGCGCTTTTCCAGCGCGCTGCTGGTGAGCGATTTCTTCGATACACTCGGTGACATCACAAAAGCCATTACGCCGCTCGCTGCCGCCGGCATCAGCGGTCACCTCGTCCAGGTCGTTGACCCCGCCGAGGAAACCCTTCCCTATGCCGGACGCGTCGAGTTTCAGGAAATGGCGGGGCCATTGAAATTTCTCTCCGCCAAGACCGAGATGCTCCGTGACGCCTATGCCCAGAAGCTCGAAGCCCATCGCAATGCGCTGCGTGATCTCTGCCACCGCATCGGCTGGAGTTTTTCCATCCATCGCACCGATGAGGCCCCGACCCGCCTTTTGCTCAATCTTCATTCTTTGATTTCGGGCGAGGCCAGGCGATGAGCTTCTGGAGCGCGCTCAGCTTTACCACGCCATTGGCATTGGGCGCTTTGCTCCTGCTGCCCGTCATCTGGTGGCTGCTGCGATTCACGCCGCCCCGTCCTGAAACCGTCCGGTTTCCGCCGATCAAACTGCTGCTCGGCCTCGTCAACCGTGAGGAACAACCAGACAAGACGCCGTGGTGGCTGCTGCTGCTGCGGCTCGCCGTGGCAGCTCTTCTCATCCTCGGCGTGTCGCATCCGCTTTACGCACCTGGCCGCGTCGACACGCTCTCCCGCACGCCGCTTCTGCTCGTTGTCGACGATACCTGGGCCGGCGCGAAGGACTGGGACAAGCGCCGCCAGATCATGACCGAAATTCTCGACGGCGCTGCTTCTGCGGGCACGCCGGTGACGCTTGCCACTTCCACGCCGCAACTTCGTCCGCAGCCGCTGGAACCGCAGAGCGCCGCCGATGCCGCAACGCGTGCCGGAGCACTTGTTCCCCGCGCCATCGATCCCGACCGGGCCGAACTTCTCGCGGCATTGAAAACCAGGTTCTCGAATGCGGAAGCGCTTCGCGTCATCTGGCTCACCGACGGGATCGACGATGGCAGCGCGATGGATTTCGCCGCTGGCCTTGCGACGCTCGCCCGCAACGCCGCCAGCATCGAAGCGATTGTTCCGGAAACGTCGTCGTTGCCTTCCGCGCTGGCCATGCCGGGTTTTGATGGCGGGCGCATCAAGGTCACCGTGCTTCGTGCCACGGGAGGCCCTGAGCAAAGCCTGCGCGTCGCTGCCCGCGCCATGAACGGCCGCAGCTTCGGAGATACGGAAGTCAAATTCGCCAGCAGTGCCACCAAGGCTGAAGCTACCATCGAACTTCCGATCGAGCTCCGCAACGAAGTGGGCCGCATCGCCATCGAGGGCGAGCGCAACGCCGCCGCGACATTTCTGATGGATGACCGCTGGCGCCGCAAGACAGTCGGTCTGCAGTCAGGCTCATCCGCCGAGTCGTCGCAACCCTTGCTGTCGCCGCTGTACTATGTATCGCGCGCGCTGGAGCCCTTCGGCGAGATGAGCGAGCCTGCCGATGTCACGAGCCTCAAGGCTCTGCTCGACCAAGGCCTTTCGATGCTCGTGCTGGCGGATATTGGCGTGCTGCCGCAGGAACAGCAGGACCTGGTTTCGAAATGGGTTGAAGGCGGCGGCGTGCTGCTGCGTTTCGCAGGCCCGAGGCTGGCCGGCGCGCAGGATGGTCTTATTCCGGTAGCCCTCCGCGAGGGTGGTCGATCACTTGGCAGCGCCCTCAGTTGGGAGACGCCGCAAGGTCTTCAGGACTTCCCCGAGACGAGCCCTTTCGCAGGCCTCGCCCCGGATCCGACCGTCAAAGTCACACGGCAGGTGCTGGCCGAACCCGACGCCGACCTGCCGGGCAAGGTGTGGGCGACGCTGGAGGATGGAACGCCTCTCGTCACGGCGGCAAGGCGCGGCAAGGGCACCATTGTACTCTTCCACGTGACCGCCAATGCCGATTGGTCGAACCTCCCGATTTCCGGACTCTTCGTCGAGATGCTGCGGCGCGTGCTCGACATCGCACCCGCGGCAGGGGGAGGCGCAGCCGTGGCGCAGGCCTCGACCGACGCGCAAGCCTTCGTTCCCTGGCGCGCGCTTGACGGTTTTGGCGAGTTGGCAGACCCGTCGCCGGACGTGCAGCCCATTCCGGCATCAGCTATCGACAAGGCAACCGTCTCCGCAACAACGCCCGCCGGGCTTTATCGGCGCGGCCAGCAGGAGCGAGCGCTCAACATCACGCGCACCGGCGATGCGCTGAAACCCATCGCAGGACTTCCCCCCACCGTGACCATCCGGCCCCTGACTCCCATCCCCGCCCTGCCGCTGGCACCTTATGCCTTCGCGCTGGCCATGGTCCTTTTCCTCGCCGATTGCCTCGCCACCCTGTTCCTCGGCGGTGGCATAGGCCGCATGCGCCAGCGCCGTGCCGCCGCGGCTGCCGCGGTGGTGCTTGCACTGCTTTGGCCGATGCACGAGCCGGCACATGCTCAGACCACGGACGATTTCGCGCTCCAGAATGCCCTTCAGACGCGCTTTGCCTATGTGATCACCGGAGACGCGACGATCGACCAGATCAGCGAACAGGGCTTGAAGGGCTTGAGCGAGGTGTTGCGCGAGCGGACCTCGGTTGACGCCGGAGACCCCGCCGGCATCAACATCGAGCGCGACGACCTCGTGTTCTTTCCGTTGATCTACTGGCCGGTGCGGGCCGATGCGACGGTGCCTTCGGATGCCGCGCTCGCCCGCATGGACACGTTCATGAAGAATGGCGGCACGATCTTCTTCGACCTCCGCGAAGATGGCGCAGGTGCAGATGCGCTTTCGGGCGGGGCCACCGCAGCTTCTGACGCGCTTCGCCGCATGCTGGCAAAACTTGACATTCCGCCGCTTGAGCCGGTGCCCGAGGCCCATGTGCTGACCAAGAGCTTCTATCTTCTGGACCGCTTCCCCGGCCGCTACGACGGCGGCAACCTGTGGGTCGAGCGCAGCGACAGCGAGGGTGCTGCCACCGGCAACACCGATGGCGTCAGCTCCATCATCATCGGTTCCAACGACTATGCCGCAGCCTGGGCGCTCGATGACAATGGCGAGCCCATCTATGCCTCCGTGCCCGGCACCGACCGCCAGCGCGAATTCGCCTTCCGCACGGGCGTCAACGTCGTGATGTATGCGCTGACCGGCAACTACAAGGCCGACCAGGTGCATGTGCCAGCACTTCTCGAAAGGCTGGGCCAGTGATGGACTGGAGCATTTCGTTCAATCCCTTCTTGCCGTGGGCCATCGTGGTTGCGCTGGGCGCTGTGGGCCTGCTGCTGGTCGCACTCATGGCCTATGCCCGCACGCGTGGGCTTCTGCTCCGCGTCCTGTCGCTCGCTTTCCTCCTTGCGGCACTTGCAAACCCGACCATCCGCAGCGAAGAGCGCGAGCCATTGACCGACATCGCTGTCGCCGTCATCGACCGTTCGCTCAGCCAGGAAAACGGCGAGCGCATCGCCCGCACCAACGAGGCCGAGGCAGCACTGAAGCAGGCCGTGGCGCGCCTTCCCAATACCGAACTCCGCACCGTGGAAGTGCGCTCCGGCATCAGCGCCGATGACGACGGCACCCGCGCCTTCGATGCGCTGAACCGCGCGCTGGCCGACATACCGCCCGAGCGTTTCGCAGGCGCGCTGATGATCACCGACGGCCAGATCCACGACGTGCCAGCCGATCCGTCAAAGGCCAATCTCGGTGGCCCCGTCCATGGCCTCATCACCGGCTCGAAGTCCGAGCGCGACCGCAAGGTCGTCCTCGACAAGGCCCCGCGCTTCGGCATCGTCGGCAAGGAACAGACGATCGCCTTCCATGTCGAGGAGGTGAACGGCCCCGGAAACCCGGTGTCGGTATCGATCTCGGTGGGCCGCGGCGAGCCCATGGTCATCGAGGCCATTCCGGGGCAGTCCGTGGAAGTGACGGTACCCGTCGACCATGGCGGGCAGAACATCGTCGAGGTCGGCATTCCCCCGCTCGAAGGCGAGATCTCTGCCCAGAACAATCGCGCCGTGACCGTCATCGAGGGCGTGCGCGACAGGCTCCGCGTGCTGCTCGTCTCGGGCGAACCGCATCCGGGCGAGCGCACGTGGCGCAACCTGCTCAAGGCCGACGCCTCGGTCGATCTCGTTCACTTCACCATCCTGCGGCCGCCCGAGAAGCAGGACGGGACGCCGACCAAGGAACTGGCCCTCATCGCGTTTCCCACGCGCGAGCTCTTCGTCGACAAGCTCGACGAATTCGATCTCGTGATCTTCGACCGCTACCGCCGCCAGACCGTGCTGCCCGCCGTCTACATGAGCAACATCGCGCGCTATGTCGCCGATGGCGGCGCGGTGCTGATCGCGTCGGGACCGGACCTGGCGGAGCAAGACGGGCTCTATTACACGCCCCTCTCCGACATCATCGCCGCGGCCCCCACGGGACAGATTCTGGAAGGTGCGTTCAAGCCCATGCTCACCGAGCAGGGCCGCAAGCATCCGGTGACGCGTGAACTCCCCGGCTCCGCAGGCGAGACACCGAGCTGGGGCCGCTGGTTCCGCCTGGTCGATACCACCACGAGCACCGGCGATACCGTGATGTCGGGTCTCGATGGCAAGCCGCTCTTGGTGCTGTCGCGGGCCGGCCAGGGCCGCGTGGCGCAATTGCTGTCAGATCAAGGCTGGCTCTGGGCACGGGGCTTCGAGGGCGGCGGCCCGCAGACCGAACTGCTGCGCCGCATGGCGCACTGGCTGATGAAGGAACCTGACCTTGAAGAAGAAGCCCTGGAGGGAACGCAGGCTGGCGGCAATCTGGTGATCGAGCGCCGCACCATGGCCGACAAGGCCGACCCTGTGACGGTGACGCTGCCCTCCGGCAAGACCGAGACCATACCGCTCCGCGAGATTTCGCCCGGCCGGTTCCAGGGTTCGCTTCCGATCACCGAGGCCGGGCTTCATCGCCTGGGAGATGGCAAGCTCGATGCGGTGGCCGCTGCGGGCAGCGCCAATGCCCGCGAGATGTCCAGCCTTGTGGCCACGGCACAGGTTCTGGCTCCCGTCGCCGCCTCCACCGGCGGTTCGGTGCAATGGCTTGAAGACGGCATGCCGCAACTGGTGAAGGTCGCTCCGGGCCGTCAGACGGCGGGTTCCGGCTGGGTCGGCCTCAAGGCCAACGACGCGCACCGCGTGCTCGCCGTCTCCGACATTCCCCTCTTCGCGACGCTCCTAAGCCTCGGCGCGCTGCTTCTGGCCTTCTGTGCCATGTGGTACCGCGAAGGCCGCTGAAGCGGGCACATGAGCAAGCCCCGACACGCCTTCAAGCGCGCCGGGCTTCAGTTCGAAATAGAGAAACCGGTCGGGATTGACCGGACCGGGAAGGCTGATCACGCCTGGGGGCAGCTTCGCGAAGCCCACCCTCGCGTAATAGGGCTCGTCACCCACCAGCAGCACCAGGGCGTGGCCTTGCGCCTTTGCCCGCGTCAGCCCTTCGCGCATCAGCTTCAGGCCAATGCCGAGGCCCTGCCTGTTGGGATGGACGGCCAGAGGACCAAGCAGCAGTGCGGGATTATCTTTCTCACCGATGGCGAGCGGCCAGAAGCTGATGGTGCCGGCAAGGCCGACGCCCGGATCGCGCACCACGAGTGACAAGCCGGGAACGGCGGCGTTCCCCTCCCGCAGCCGGTAGGACGTCTTGGAATGACGATCGGAGCCGAAGCTCACGTCGAGCAGGTGCTCGATTGCATCATGGTCGGAGGAAAGCGTGTCGTCGCAGGCGATGGTGCTGCACATGGTGGTGGTCTCGATGAGATAGAAGCTTCAGAGGGGCTCCCGGAGGCCCCGAGGCGCGGCACGTCAAAACGTGCTGGGATCGGATGACCGGACGCGAGTTGTCAGGCGGACGCGCAAAGGCGCGTGACGCGGGCTCGTCGTCGCTGGTTCATGTGCTCCATCTCGATCATGCTGCGCGCCATAGCTTTACGGACGGTGAACGTCAAGAAAAACTGCCTGCTCACCAGTCCCGGGTGGGTGCTACGCCATCGAGCACTTCGGCGATGCGCCGCCGCGTGCCCCCGGTGGTATCGGGCGGAAGCGCCCCCACGGAAAAGAACCGGGCCTCTGCAATTTCAAGATTGCCCTGGAACCTGCCCTCGCTGAAGGCCCGCAGCACAAAACAGGCGACATGGTCGCCGGGGAACTGCCTGTCATTCAGGAACATGCCATGAAGCCGGGGCTCTTCCTCCGCGGTGATGGCGGCTTCCTCGCGGACCTCGCGGATGGCGGCCTGGTACAGCGTCTCGCCACGCTCGACCCCGCCGCCCGGCAGCAGCCAGCCCGGCGCATAGGTGTGGCGCACCAGCAAAACCTCTTGCGAGGGTCTGACGATCAGGGTGCGCGTGCCCAGCGTCATCCCGCGCATCTGCCGGTAGAGCGGCTGCATGACCAGTTTCTGGGCTGTCTTGAAGAAGACTCTCTTGAGCATCCCTGAACGGTTAGCCTGCCTCAAGCTCACCGCCAAGCTTGAGTTCCGGGTGACACGGCAGTAATGCCGCTGCATGAGCGAGGAAATCACCGTCACGCCAGTCCGGGGCAAGCAGGACATCAAGGCCTTCCTCGATGTACCCTTCGCTCTTTACCGGAACGACCCGAACTGGGTGGCGCCGCTCTACTTCGAACGCTTCGATCATCTCGATCCGAAGAAGAACCCATATTTTCAGCATGCCGAAGCGGAGCTCTTCATCGCCAGGCGCGGCGGCAGGCCAGTAGGCCGCATCTCGGCGCAGGTCTGCTGGCTTCGGAGCGATCTCTACAAGGATGATGTCGGGCAGTTCGGCTTCCTCGAAGCGGAAGACGATCCCGGTGTCTTCGCCGCCCTGTTCGAAACGGCTACGGCCTGGCTGAAGCATCGCGGGATGACGAAGATCCAGGGGCCGTTCAGCTTTTCGATCAACGACGAGATGGGCCTTCTGATCGACGGATTCGACACCCCGCCGTCGATGATGATGGGCCATGCCCTGCCCTATTACGTGACCCGCGTCGAGGAACAGGGCTTTGCCAAGGCGAAGGACGTCATCGCCTACGACTACGAGGACAAGGGCGACGGCATGCCACGCGCAATGACGGCAGCGCACGCAAAGGCCATCGCCGCCAAGGACATCCGCATCCGCCCGCTCGACAAGAAGAACCTTGCCAGCGAACTTGACATCATCGTTTCGATCCTCAACGACGCGTGGTCCGACAATTGGGGCTTCGTGCCGTGGACGAAGGACGAGATGACGGCACTGGGCAACAACCTGAAATTCCTGGTGACCGGAGAATTCATTGCCATTGCCGAGCACAAGGGCGAGGCCGTCGCCATGGCGGTGTCGCTGCCCAACATCAACGAGTGGATCGCGGGGCTGAACGGCAGGCTGCTGCCCTTGGGCTGGGCGAAGCTGGCATGGAGCCTCTTCGGCAAGCCACCGCGCTCGATCCGCATGCCGCTCATGGGACTGCGGAAAAGCTACCACGGAACGGCACTCGGCGCGGCACTGGCGCTGGGCGCCATCGGCCAGGTGCGCCTCTATCATACCTCGCGCGGCACGAGGCACGGTGAACTCTCCTGGATCCTAGAGGAAAACCTGCCGATGCGCCGGATGATCGAGATGACCGGCGCCCGGCCCTACAAGACTTATCGCATCTACCAGAAAGACATCGGCTGAGGCCGCCGCTTCGCCTGCAAGGACCAACGAGACCCCGTGTTCAGCCTCGCGCACCTATCAGACATTCATCTCGGCCCCCTGCCCAAGGGCGCCTCCCGGCGTCATTTCGCGTTGAAGCGGACCATTGGCGCCTTCAACTGGCGGCTCAACCGCCATCGCGCTCACAGCCCGACAGTCGCGATGACGATCGCGGAAGACATCCGGATGCAGGCACCCGATCATGTGGCATTGACGGGCGACATCGTGAACGTGGCGGCCCACGATGAGTTCCCCGCTGCCGCCGAATGGCTTCGCGTCTTTGGCCCCCCGGACTGGATCAGTTTCGTTCCCGGCAATCACGACACCTATGTGCGCTGCGACTGGCAACATGGTCTCTCGCACCTCGAGGCCTACATGCAGGGCGACATGCGGGTGAAGCATACCCAGTCGACGGCGCAGATCGCAACACCCTTCCCCTATGTGCGGCTGCGGCGGAATGTGGCCCTGATCGGCGTTTCGACCGCCGTGCCGCAGCCCTTGCACCGGGCCTCGGGCCTGCTGGGGCGCACGCAACTTGAATCGCTGGCCTTCCTGCTCTCCGACCTCCGCGAGCGCGGTTATGCCCGCGTCGTGATGATCCACCACCCGCCGCTCCCTGGCCTTGCCAAGCCGCGCAAGGCCCTGGTGGACGCGGGCTGCATGCGCGACGTGCTCGAAGCGCATGGAGCAGAACTCGTTCTGCACGGGCACAATCACGAGCACATGCTGAACGTCGTCAACTCGCGCTGGGGGCCGGTCCATGTGCTGGGAGTTCCCTCAGCCTCCATGGTCCAGAGCATCCATCATCCGCTTGCCGCCTGGAACCTCTACCGGATCCAGCGCCAGGGTGGAAAATGGGCCATTGGCGTCACCACCCGCAGCCTCGACCTCGAGTCGCGCGCAATCTCCACGATTGCCGAATTCCCGCTTTCAACATGATCGGGGGCTGGGCTAGATTGCCGCCAATGAAACCGTGCCGTTTCCACAAGATATCCGCATCGCGCGGGAGCAGATCGGAACCCCGTGTTCGCAATCGTTGACCGCCATGTGCTGAGGCAGGTGTCGCTGCCGCTGGCTGGAACGCTGGTGATCGGCCTGCTCATGCTGCTGGCCGACCGCATGGTGCGCCTGCTCGACACCACGCTCGGCAAGAAGAACTCCTTCACCGTGGTCTTCGAGATGCTGGCCTATCTTGTGCCGCATTACCTCGGCACGGCACTGCCCGCTGCGCTGTTCCTCGGCCTGCTGCTGGGCTTCGGCCGCATGTCCGCCAATTCCGAGACCGACGCCTTCATGGCGTCCGGGGTCAGCCTGCACAGGCTGGCGCGCCCGGTCATCCTGCTCGGCGTTGTCATGAGCATCCTGTCAATCGCCATTCTCGGCTGGGTGCAGCCCCACGCCCGCTATGCCTACCGCTCGGTGGTGTTCGACGTCTCGAACGTCGATGTGTTCTATCTCGCGGAGGAAGGCGTCTTCATGCAGGCGGGCAACCGCACCTTCATCATCGACAAGCTGGATCGCGGCAAGAATGCCTTCGACCACGCCTTCATCTTTCAGGACAAGGGTGTGGAGGGTTCCGAAACCGTGACGTCGGCGAGAGGATCGCTGATCGAGAATCCGAACGGCCAGAGGCCGACGCTGCATCTGGAGGAGGGCCACAGGTTGTCGTTCAAGGCAAGGCCGTCGCCTGCCGCATCTCCCGCGGTGATCGGTGAAACCACGGAATTCGCCCTGGCGGACACGCCGCTGGGCCGCCTCTCCAAGGACATCTTCCGCCCGCGCGGCGAGGACGAACGCGAACTGACCCTGCCGGAACTCTTCTCCGCCCTCGACAATCCGCCGCCCAAGGCCAAGCGCACGGAAGTCGCCTCGGAACTGAGCGAGAGGCTGGTCAACGCCGTCAGCATCCTGATCCTGCCCTTCCTCGCCATTCCCTTCGCCGTGGGCTCGCGCCGCAGCCAGCGCGGGTTCCGCACCGGCGTCGCGCTGATCCTGATCATCCTCTACAACGAGGTGATCCAGCAGGGCGCGTCGGCGGCCAACAATGGCGTCGTCTCGCCCCTCGTCTCGCTGTGGCTGCCGTGTTTCCTACTCGGCGTCTTTGCCGCCTGGCGCTACATCGGCACCTGCTTCACGCTGCGTCCCGATCCGGTGAGCGCCACACTCGACCGCGGCGGCGAACTGATCGCGGGCCTCAGGCATGCGGTCATGCGCAAGTTCGGCTGGGAGCAGCAGGCATGATCAAGATCATCGGCTGGATGCTGATCCGCACGGTTGCCTCGCGTTACCTGGCGATCCTGCTTGGCATCTCCTTCTTCGTCCTCTCACTCGACCTCGTGACCTATGCAAAGGACATCCAGGCGCTGCGCCCGGGATCACTCAGCATCCTGCCCGAATACATGCTGATGCGGGCCCCCTCGGTCATCTCGAATTACATGGGTATCAGCATGCTGCTGGCGATGCTGCTCTCGCTCACCGAACTCAGCTACCGCAACGAGATGGTCGCCATGTGGGCGGCGGGCCTGTCGCCCGCGCGCCTTATCGTGCTGTTGCTGCCACTGGCCTTCCTGGCGGGCGGCCTGCAATTCGTGCTCTCCGATTCCGCCATCCCCGCCACCTCGCCGCAACTGCGCGACTGGGGCATCGGCGACTATGGAACCGACAAGCTGAAGGTGGGCGAGAAGGACCCGATCTGGATGCGGGCGGGTGGCGACATCCTGCGCGCCGGCAGCGCCAACGCCGACTCGACCGAACTTGAGGACGTGATCATCTTCCGGCGCGACGAGAAGGGGCTGCTGCGCGAGCAAATCTATGCCAAATCCTCCAAACTCTCGGATGGCCGCTGGACGCTCTCCGACGTGCTCGTCTACTACCGCGACAATCTCCAGCCCTCGCGCCTTGATACACTCGTCTATTCGGGCTCGATGAAGCCCGCGCAGGCTGGCGCGCGCTCGGGCGCTCCGGAAGACATGTCGCTCTCCGACCTCTCCTATTTCATCGAGAACCAGGGCTTCGGCATCCGGCCCGTCTGGGTCTACCAGACCTGGCAGCACAAGCGGATCTCGCTGTTCTTCTCCGGCCTCCTGATGATCGCACTGTGCATTCCGCTGGCCACCCGCTTCCGCCGCGGCGGCGGCCTCGGCGCGCTGTTCGCGATCGGCGTCGGTCTTGGTTTCCTGTTCTTCATCGTCGATGGTGTGTCGCTTACCATGGGCGAGCTTGGCTTCGTGGCACCGTGGCTCGCGGCATGGCTGCCCCTTGTTGCCTTCGGATCGCTCGCCGCGGTGATGACGCTCCGCGCCGAGAATGTCTGAACGATCGGGCAAAGCCGCATGATTGCGGTAACCTTCTGGTGGCGAAGTTTCACTATGCTGATCCATCACGCACAACGTTTTTCGGGATCGGCACAGTCATGGCGGACGCTCCGCGCACCAGTTCCCTTGCGGGCGGCATATTCGCACGCGAGAGCACGTCCGCAGTTCAACCGGCCATCCCGCGCTGGATCGGCCATCATCGCGTGGACCGCCGCCCGGTGACGCGCGCCGGGCTCATCGTCAATCCGCGTGCCGGCAAGGGCAGCGGCAAGGGCCTTGCCCTCGCCGGGAAACTGCAGGGCGACCCTACGGTCACGGTGCGCGTGCTGGAGCATTTCGAGCAGCTCTCCTCAATCATCGACGACATGGCGCGCGAAGAAGTCTCGGACCTGTTCATCAGTTCCGGTGACGGCACCATCCAGGAAATCCTCACGCAGATCGGCGAGAGGCGTCCTTTCCGGCAGGCGCCGCGCATCAGCCTGTTGCCGCACGGCACCACCAACCTCACCGCTGCCGACCTCGGCTTCCGCCGCCACTCGATCGAGGCGCAAGCCCAATTCATGAAGCGCCTTGCACCAGCAGACCTGCGGGCCCGCCACACCATCCGTTGCGCCAATCCGGGTGACGGCAAGGCGCGCCACGGCATGTTCGTCGGCACGGGCGCGGTCGCGACGGGAACGCTGTTTTGCCAGCAGGCCTTCAATGCGCGCGGCGTGAAAGGCCAATGGGCCACCTTCGGCACGCTCGCCAGTGCCGTTGCCAAGGCCGTGTTCACGGCACCCGATCCGCATGACCAGAACCGCCTCGACCGTGCCTATGACATTACGGTGGAAGCCAATGGCCGGCGCTATGCCGAAGGCCATCAGCTCCTCCAGATGTCGACGACGCTCGACAAGTTGGTGCTGAACACGAAGCCTTTCTGGGGCGGCAAGACAGGGCCGATCCGGACGTCGATCTTCCCCTATCCGGTGCCATCAGTGCTGCGCTGGCTGCTGCCGGTGATGTATGGCAGCGAGACGCGAACGCCGCCGCCCAAGTCAGTAAGCTTCTGCTCCGATGAACTCCGCATCGCGTCGAACGTGATGTTCGTCATCGACGGCGAGTTCTTCGATCCCCCGAAGGACGGACCTCTGAAACTTGAGGCGGGTCCCGTCCATACCTTTGTGTGCGGCTAGGCCATCACCGCCATCTTGCCGTGGCCTTGCGCCACAACCGTTCCGAACAGGTCGATGATGCGGTCGATATCGGCGTCCGTATGCGCGGCCGAAACCGAGCAGCGCAGCAGGCAGAGCTTGTTGGGCGTTCCCGGCGGCAGCGCGATATTCACATAGACGCCCGACCTCAGCAGCGCGTTCCACATCGAGATGGTCGACGGCTCATCCGGGCACTTCACCGCGATGACGGGACTCACCTGATCGCAACCAAGTTCAAGTCCGAGCGACTTGAACCCTTCGAACAGACGGGCCGAATTGTCGCGCAGCTTCTGGCGGCGCTGCGGTTCCTTGGCAATCTTGCGGATGGCCGCAATGGATGTGGCGACCGAGGCCGGTGATGACGACGCCGTGAACATGTAGGGGCGCATCGTGTAGCGCAGGTACTCGAACAGCGGATGATCGCCCGCGCCAAACCCACCGATGGCGCCAACACTTTTCGAGAATGTGCCGACGACGAAATCGACTTCCTTCTCCAGGATCGCCTCATCCGCAAGGCCGCGGCCATTGGGCCCCAGCACGCCGAAGGAATGCGCTTCATCGACGAGCAACTGGAAGCCATGCTTATTTTTCACTTCAACGAAATCGGCGAGCGGCGCGCGGTCCCCCATCATCGAATAGATGCCTTCGAGCACCACGAGCTTGCCGCCGCCATCGTCTTCGCCGCGCGACAGGCGCTTGTCGAGATCGGCGGCATCGTTGTGGCGGAAGCGCACGAGCTTTGCGCCCGACAGCGTGCATCCGTCATAGATCGAGGAGTGCGAGTCTGCATCGAGATATATCGTGTCGCGAGGACCGGCGAGCCCAGACATCATGCCGAGATTGGCCTGATAGCCCGTCGTGAAAACGATGCAGTGCTTCCGATCGAGGAATGCCGCGAATTCACGTTCGAGCTCAGTATGAAGCGCGAAGGAGCCATTGGCGATGCGCGAGCCCGTGGTGCCGGTGCCGAAATCATCCAGCGCCTTCTTGCCCGCCTCGATGCAATCGGGATCGAAGGTGATGCCCATGTAGTTGTTGGTGCCGGCGAGGATGGTCTCGCGGCCATCGATGATCGCGCGGGTGGGCGAGATCATCTCCTCGTTGGTGACGCCGATGGCATTGACGCCCAGCGACATCATGCGCGCGTGGCGGTCAGCAATTCCCTGCAGCTTGGCGAGCAGATCCATGTCAGCCCTTGTCCTTCTTCACCCGCGCCTCGACCACCTTGGCAAGATCGCCGATGGTCCGGGTCTCGGAGAGCACGTTGAGTGGAATCTCGATGTCGAAGTGATCCTCGACCTCCATCACAAAATCCATGACGGTGACGGAATCGATGTTGAGGTCGGTCGAGATGTCTGTGGTGGCAGAGAGCACGGTGCCGTTGGTGTTGAACGGTTCCAGCAGGCTCGAGATCTGCGCGACGGTATCTGTCATCTTCACGTCCTTGAATTTTGTGCCGTTCTATCGGCACGGGGGCCTGCAGGCAACCATCCCGCTTCGCGGTACCAGGCAACCGTTTCGGGATATCCCGCCTCGAACGTGACGGGATCGGAAAGAGACAGCGCACCCGCGCGGCTGACCCAATCGCGATGATAGAGTTCCGCAACCTTGCCACGGTTCACCATCCCCGGCTTGCCCGACAACCGCGACAGCGCTTCCGCACCGAGCGCCACCGCCATCGGCACCATGCGTGGCAGGTAGACCGCGCGGATCGGCTTCTGGCGCATCGCTTCCGCGACGCGGATGAGATCGGGCCAGCCATATCCGCCCGGCTGTCCGTCGCTCACCTCGTGAATACCCTGTTCCGTGCCGTTGACAGCCGCGGCGATGATACGGGCCAGATCACCGCCATGGATCAGCGAGAAGCGCGCATCGCGCGGGCCCGGAATGGCGGCGATGGGCCTGGTCAGTTCCTTGATCAGCGGCAGAGTACCCTTGTCGCCAGGCCCATAGACGGCAGGCGGACGGATCACCACGGCGTTGAGCTTGTCCGAAAGCCTCATGATCGTATCTTCGCCCGCCCGCTTGCTGGCGCCATAGGGCGAGAGCTGCGGTTCGCGCGCCGAGAGCGACGAGACATGGACGAAGCGTCTTGTACCGGCCCGAACGGCGGCCTCCGCCAATGCCAGCGTGCCATGGGCATTGACGCGGAAATAGCCATGAAGCTCCAGCGCCGTAATGGCGCCTGCGAGGTGAACCACTGCATCGGCATCCTTCACCAGCCGGTCGAGCGCGGCATCGTCGTGAAGGTCACCCTGAACCAGTTCCACCGCAGATGACAGGCCGGCGCGATCCGGCCGGCGCACCAGCGCCTTCAGCCGATGGCCCTGGGCCAGCAGTTCGGCTACGGCGTGGCGACCGGCAAAGCCCGTGGCCCCGGTGATGGCAATGGTCCGGCTCATGGTCTCCGATATGGGGTCGGTCCCCCGCTGGCGCTACTGCGCGGCTTCGAGGAACGCCGGTTCCGCCGCCAGGGCGATCTCGGCAATTTCACCCGACAGGTATTTCTGCTTGGAACCAGCGCGCGACAGTTTACCCGACGATGTGAAGGGCAGGCTCTTCGGCGGCACCATCACCACCTTGCACTCGACGCCGGCACTGCGATGGACAACGGCCGACACCTCATGGCGCAGCGCGTCTACAGCGGTCTGGTCATGCAGCCGGCACTGTACCAGCACCACGACATCATCGTCGCCGTCATCACCCTCGACCGCGAAGGCCGCGACATCGCCCGAGCGCAGCGGCTCGATCTGCTCGGCGGCCCATTCGATGTCCTGCGGCCAGATGTTGCGGCCGTTGTGAAGGATCAGGTCCTTGGCGCGGCCGGTGATGACGATCTCGCCATCGAGCCAGTAGCCCATGTCTCCCGTATCGAGGAACCCGTCGGTGCCGATGGCGGCCGCGGTCGCATCCTCATTATGATAGTAGCCCGCCATCAGGCTTGGCGTGTTGACGAAGATGCGGCCCACGCGGCGATCCGGCAGGGCAAGGCCCTGCTCGTTGCGGATTTCAACGGTGCTCTCGGAGAGCGGCCGGCCGCACACCACGAAGCTCCGCGAATTGGCCCCTGTCGACGGCACGGCACGGCCTTCGGTCTTCAGTGCGTGACGGTCGATGGCGTCGATGCGGATCGGCTGGGCGGGATCGACGAAGGAAATCGCCAGTGTCGTCTCGGCCATGCCGTAGCTCGGCAGGAAGGCCTGCGGCTTGAAGCCCGCGACAGACAGCATGGCGGCAAAATTGTCGAGCACGTCGGCACGCACCATGTCGCCGCCGATGCCCGCCACGCGGAGACCCGACAGATCGAGCGTTACCGCCTCGCCATTGATGCGGCGGCCCGCGAGATCATACCCGAAGCTCGGCGAATAGGTGATGGTCGAGCGATTGTCGGACATCAGCCTGAGCCACAGAGCAGGACGGCGGGCGAATGACGTTGTGGCAAGGAAGTCAACCGTCACCTGCCCGAGGAGCGGAGACAGGCAGAAGCCCACGAGCCCCATGTCGTGATAGAGCGGCAGCCAGGAAAAGGCGCGGTCATCCGGCGTGAGCTTCAGGCCCTCGCGCAGAATGGCGCGGGCATTGGCGAGAATCGCCTTCTGGGTGATGAGCACGCCCTTGGGGCTGGAGGTCGAACCGGAGGAATACTGGATATAGGCATCCTCGTCCGGGCCGAAGGGCTCGAGCTTGGTGGCGGCTTCCGGAAGGGACTGCAAGGCGGCGTGGGTCAGAACGCGCGCGACACCGGCCTTTTCCGCACCTTCGGAAATATGGCTCAGAAGGTCATCGCCCGTCACCACGGTGCAGGCCCTGGCGGCCGCCAGCATTCCGGCAACGCGGTCGATATAGGAGTCCTTGCCGCCAATATACATCGTGTAGGGCATGGGGCACGGGATGAGCCCGGCATACTGGCAACCGAAGAACACGGCCATGAATTCAGGCCCTGTTTCAGCCACGACAGCCACGCGGTCACCGCGCTTCAGGCCCAGCGAGAGCAGCTTCCGCGCAGTCGAAATGGCGCGATGGCGAAGTTCTGCATAAGGCAGGACAGTCTGGAGGCTGCCGCGGGAGGAGTAGAAGTTGAATCCGGTCACGCCCTGCGCGGCATAGTCGAGTCCCTCGGCCAGCGAGCCGAAACCACCAAGATTCTGTGCGAGCCTGCGATTGACGGTCAGGGTAGGACGGTTTTCCGTCCCAGTGTCAACGCTCCGCTTCAGTGCACCCTGCATTCGCTCAAAAACCCCGGAAAACAATAATAATTTTGACACCTGAACAAAGAGTTTACCCTGATTCAGCTATCCATCCTCTCACTAACAGGGCCCCGGATTCTATTGAAATCAATTGCTGTTTCAGATTGTAACCGCAGGCGGAAGCAGGTCCGCCCGCCGGTCAGGCGGTGATGAAGCCGAGATAGATTGCAACGCCCAGCAGGACCAGCGCGCCGAAGGCAAAGCCCGATGTCCATGCGAGGATGAGGGAGCCCGACGAATATCCGGACGACGGGGGATCAAGGCGCACAGCCGCAGCCTGCCGCTCGCGATTGACAAGCCGGTGGGCCATGTGGCGGCGGATTTCAACGGTCATGGCGCGGCGGTCCGCACTTTCGAACACGATGTCCCGCTCATCCTGGCGGTCTTGCATGAAGCGGTAAGTGCGGTGGTCGGGCTCCATCAGCACATAGGAGATCAGATCGATCCAAAGCCGCGGCGGCTCACCCGGTACCAGAGTCAGGTCGAAGAGCCCCCGGGCCTCGGCCGACGACTGCACGACCGGCGCCAGATCGTCCTTCAGCAATTGCAGGCGGAGCGATTTCGAATCGCGAAGGTCCAGCGCCGCGTCGAAATGAGCGGCCTCGGCCAGCCTTGCCTCGCGCAACGCCTCCTTCAGTCCGCCATCCTCGCCGTGTTTCGTGGGCGCCTTCGCCAAATCCGGTGCTCCTCGGGTCCCTCGCCTGTTCCAACATGGGACAGATGGCAGGACTGTGTCCTCTGAGGCCATTCCGGTGCAGGGGCCGTGCCACCCGCCGCTGAAATTCAGGACCGGTCAAAGGGCCGGGCAAGAAGTCCACCGATGCCACGGTCCTTCAGGCCTTCGGTGCCGATCGGCATGTCCGGGGTGCGGCGGGTGGCGCTGCGGCTGCCGAAAAGCCGGTCCCAAACGGAGAGAAGGGCCGAATAGTTCGAATCGGTGTCCCGGCGGATGGCATGATGGTGAACCCAGTGGATCGACGGCGTGACGATGAGGAACGACAGCGGCCTCTCCAGCCAGACGGGCAGCCTGACGTTGGAATGGTGGAAGATCGCCACCACCGCCAGCAGCGTCTCGAAGATCACCACGTTGAGCAGCGGCACGCCCAGCAGGAAGATGACAGCCGCGCGGACCAGCGAGGACAGGAACACCTCGCCAAAATGGAACCGCAATGCGGAGGAGGCGTCGAGAAACTCGTCGAGGTGGTGAACCTCGTGAAAGCGCCAGAGAATGGGCAGTTCGTGGTTGGCGCGGTGCCACCAGTAGATCCAGCAGTCGAGGATCAGGAGATCGAGCGCCAGCCCCGCCCAGCCGGACCACCACTCCGGCCGCCAGTCCAGCGCATGGGACGCGGCAAGTGCCGAGACCGGCACCACAACCACCCAGGACAGCAGGGCATTCACCCCGGCGAGCGAAATGTTCTTCAAGACCCGTTTGAGGCCACCGATGACGCGGGCCGCCGGCATCACCCGGTCCAGGACCAGGAAGATCGCCAGAGCCGAGAAGACCACGAGGCCCTTGTAGGGAAGAAGAAACGCGAGCTTGTCCATCAGCGGTCCTCTAGCTTGGAAGGCATGCTGGGCGAAGTGACATTCACGTGAGCCCCCATGCGGCGGAGCACGAAAGCCGTCACCATCGGCATCATCAGCGCGAGGCCCAGATACCGCGCCATCTGGTGGGCACCCACGTAGGCCGGGTCGAGGTTGAGGGAAAACGCCATGATGGTCATGGCATCGAGACCGCCCGGTGAAAAGGCCAGGAGCGTCAACGCCAGTGGCAACCCCGCCACGGCGCTGGTGATCCAGGCGCCGGCGATGGCGATGACAAGGGCGATCAGGAATCCGGAAAAGCCGTCCCGCAGCGCGTCCGTAAACTCCCGGAAGGTGAAGCCCGCAAAGCGCGAGGCGATCATCACGCCCAGGACGATGTTGGCCGGGATGAGGATGCTGTTGGGCGCAGCACCCGAAATGACGCCTGTGAGTTCCAGCGCGGCGCTGGCCAGCATCGGCCCCAGCATCAATCCGGCGGGAACCCTGAGCCGCTCAAGCGCGAAGCCCGCCAGTGACGAGATCACGATGAGGATGGCGATATCCGTCACGCTGCCGATCACGCCAACGCCCACATGGACGGGTTCCGGCGGCGACAGCCATGCGATGACCGAGGGAAGTGCCGCGACGAGGAAGAACAATCTGATGCACTGTGCAATGGTGACGCGCCGCATGTCGGCCGTCGTGGTGCTGGCCAGAAGCAGTACCAGCGAGAGAGCGCCCGGCAGGCTGGCGAAGAGTGCAGTCGGCTTGTCCCACCCGCTGCGCCGCACATAATACCATGTGCAGGCCCAGGTGACCGCGACGACCGTGACGCCCAAAAAGATGATCGAGAGCGGCCACTGCGCCGCGCGGTCGACCGTGTCCCACGTTACCGACGTCCCTGTCTGTATGCCAAGAAAAATGAACGACAACGCCTTGAGCCAGTCCGGCATGCCGACGCGGATGCCGGAGAAAATCGCGATGATGCCTGCAACCATGCTTCCCGCGAGCCAGGGCGCGGGGACGCCGAGACCCCAGCAGGCAATCGCGCCGGCAGCGCCTATGGCAAGCCCGGCGACCGTGTCACGCATCAGGCATTCCGTGCACGGAGCACCGCATCGGCAAACTCCGCAAAGCCGTGGCCGCCCTCGCCCTCGGTCACATAGTTCGGAAGATGCGGCATGAGCTTCGCGAAAGGCCTGATGTTGGCCACGCCGATCCCCAGCGGAAACACCGCATACATCGGCGCGTCATTGGGCGAGTCGCCGCAGTAGGCGATCGATTTCAGATCCCTTTCCACAATTATATCAAAGATTTCGGACAGGAACCTGCTACTCATGGTGAGCTTGTCATGGGAACCGAACCAAGCGTTCACATGGATCGATGATACTTTCGCAGCGGCCCCTTCCTTGTGGAAGGCCTCAGCAATCTTCTGGGCTTCGGCCAGCGGTAGCGGCGGCACGTCCTCGCAGAAATCGATGGCGACGTCGATCTCGCGATAGGCCTGATCGGAGGCGATGGCCGTGCCCGGAAAATCCGTCAGTACGCGCCGCGCAATCGTCCAGAGCCGTTCGGTGTTGGCGCCGCGCTCTTCCGCGCTCTGCGCATAGACGCGGATCATTTTCTTCGCATCATCGTCATAGCGGAAATAGAAAGCGCCATTCTCGCCGACGACTCCGTCCACCGGCCATTGCCGGGCGATGAGATCGCACCAGCCCGCAGGCCGCCCGGTGATCGGCACTACCTTGATCCCGGCACGCTTGAGCTTCCACAAAGCCGCGAAGGCTTCTGCCGGCAAGCGGCCATGGAGAGTGAGCGTGTCGTCGATATCGGTAAGCACGGCGGCCACCCCGGCGAGCAATTCGCGAGGCGCGTCTTTCAGGGGCTTCATGGTCATGTGAGTGCAGGCCTGTCAGGGTGATAGGGAGTGAGCAGCGGATCGCGCCTGCAGTCGAGAATTTCTTCCGCCGCGAAGCGGCCGATGGCGGGAGCGAGTGTCACGCCCGAATGCGTGACAGCAACATAGAGGCCTGCCCGCCCGCGCGGGCGTCCCACGGCGGAGAACCCGTCGGTGGGCGTCGGCCTGTAGCCGACCGTGTGGAAATCGAGGCCGATTCCCTCGGCACCCCGCACCATTGCCTCCACCTTGGCCTGAAGGTCGGCGGCCAGCTCGTCCGCCTTGCCTTCTGGATCGGCCCCGGCGAAATCCGTGCCCGCCACGATGCGGCCTTCGGCGGTCTGCCGGATGTGCAGGCCCGGCGTCATCACGAGGCCGTTCAGGAGCTTCGGCGCAGGCTTCGAATGGGCGAGAAGGCCCACAGGCGCGCTCATCTTCAGCGTGATGCCAACCCCGTCGAGAAGGGCTGCCGTTTCTGCTCCCGCCGCGACCACGATCTCGTCGGCATGGATGACGCCGTCGTTGGTCATGACGCCGGTGCAGCCTTCATCCTTTTCTTCCAGCCACTTGATCGGGGTGTTGCCCAGAATGCCTGCGCCCAGCCGTTGTGCGGCGGCAAGAAGAGCCTGTGTGGCGGCCAGAGGTTCCAGCATCCCCTCGCCTGCGACATGATAGGCGTGGTCGGGAACCTCCCTGAGAGTGGGTTCGAGCGCCAGGATTTCGTCCCGGTTCACCCGCCGGATCGGATGGCCCCAAGCCGCACGCTCCGCTGCGTAGGCATCGAGGTCGGCGGGCGGCGTGTCCCAGATCAGGCCGCCGCACCAGTTGACCGCGAGGCCGGGTACTTCGCTTTCGATCTGCCGCCACTCCGCAATCGAGCGCATCCGGAGCCTGAAGTAAGGCTCGGGGTTGCCCCAGCTGGCGTTGATCCACGCCCACGAACTGCGCGTCGCCACGCCGCCGGGCTCGCCCGAATCGACAACAGTGACCTTCGCCCCGCGCTTGGCCAGGTTCCAGGCAATCGAGGCGCCGATGATCCCGGCTCCGACGACGATGACGCGCTTCGGCATTGCGTGTTCCTTGCGGGACGTCAGAACTTCACGTTCGAGCCGCCCTTGGTCTCCAGCATGGCGCGCGCCTCTTCCGCCGAGGCGATGTCGATCGAGAGCTCCTCCAGGATGTGGCGGATCTTGGAAACGAGCGCCGCGTTGGAGGGCGCGAGCTTGCCCTTGCCGAGATAGAGATTGTCTTCAAGCCCCACGCGAACATTGGCGCCCATGGTGGCGGCCATGGTGGTGAAGGGCAGCTGGAAGCGCCCCGCGGCCAGCACCGACCAGTGATACTGGTCGCCAAACAGCCGCTCCGCCGTCTCGCGCATGAACATCACGTTCTGCGGGTCGGGGCCGATGCCGCCGAGGATGCCGAAGATCGTCTGCACGAAGAGCGGCGGCGTCACCAGCTTGCGGTCGAGGAAATGAGCCAGCGTATAGAGATGGCCGACATCGTAGCACTCGAACTCGAAGCGCACCCCATGGCCCTTCCCCAGCCGCTCGAGGATCTTCTCGATGTCGCCAAAGGTGTTGCGGAAGATAAAGTCCTTGGAACCTTCGAGATGGGCGCGTTCCCACGGGTGCTTGAAGTCGTTGTAGCGCTGCAGCATCGGGTACAGGCCGAAGTTCATCGTGCCCATGTTGAGCGAGGTCATCTCGGGCGAGAAGGCTTCCGCTGCGGCGATGCGCTCGTCGATCGACATGCCCTGCCCGCCGCCCGTGGTGATGTTCACGATGGCGTCGCACGACTGCTTGATGCGCGGCAGAAACTGGTTGTAGACGTCGGGCGCACCCGCGGGCCTGCCGTTTTCGGGGTCGCGCGCGTGAAGATGAAGAATCGAGGCGCCGGCTTCAGCCGCGTCAATCGCTTGGGTTGCGATCTCGTCCGGAGTCACCGGCAGATAGGGCGACATCGACGGCGTGTGAATGGACCCCGTGATGGCACAGGTGATGATGGCTTTCGATTTCTTCCGCAATTTGGCCTCCCATGACGCGTCAGGGCGAACCTAGCCAGCAAGCCCCGCCGCGTCACGCGGAAGTTTCGGCAGGGAAGCCATGCAAGATTGCGGCAAGCCTCGCGACGTAAACTTGCCATGGTTCACCTGCTTGCGACGTGACGATGCCACCATTTCTCCGCCTCATACTCGCTGCGTGTTCTGGCTTCGCGGGCCTCGCCGCGCTGCTTCTGATCCTGCGCGCGGGAACCATTCCCAACCAGCAAGGCTGGCTCCTTGCCTCGGTGACAGTGTTGATCGCTGCTGCGCTGTTTGGCTCCGTCGCCGACGTCCTGCAGGGCCGGATAGCCGATGGCAGCGACGGCAATGCTCCTGCGGCCACCGCAGCCGACCGCGAGGTCCATGGCGAGGTGGTGAAGATTCTCGGGCTCCTCAAGAACCAGGAGGAGGCCAGCTCAAGCTTCAGCATGGCTCTTGACAAGGCCAAGGATCAGCTACCCGACAGCCTCAGCCCCGGGCAGGTCCGTCTGATCGTATCCTATCTGATGACCGAGAATGACAAGATGCGCGAACGCTCGTCGCAGTTGCAGTCGAGCCTCGAAAGATCACAACAGCAGATCGAAAAGCTGAAGAGCAATCTCGCCGCCGCCGAGGCGCAGGGTCTCAGCGATCCGCTCACCGGTCTCAAGAACCGCCGCAGCTTCGACATCACCATCGCCGCCGAGATCGTTGCGGCCCGCAGCGTCTCGAAGCCCTTGTCGCTGGTCATGGCGGACATCGATCACTTCAAGGCGATCAATGACCGTTATGGCCACCAGTCGGGTGACGACGTGCTGAAATGGTTCGCGAAGATCCTGTCCAACAACATGAAGGGCCGCGATACGGTGGCCCGCTATGGCGGCGAGGAGTTCGCGATCCTGCTTCCACAGACTTCGCTTGAAAATGCTGTGGTCATCGCCGGCCAGATCAGGACCCAGCTCGAAGGACAACTCTGGAAGAAGCCCGGCGCTCCCAACACCATGCTCCGGGTCACCGCCTCCTTCGGCGTGGCGCAACTGGCCGATGGCGAAGGCACGCGCGGCCTCTTCGAGCGGGCCGATGCCAAGCTCTACGAGTCGAAGGCTGCTGGCCGCAATCGCGTTGCCGCCTGAACCAGACGCGGGACATTCTTGCGTCCAGCCACTATGTCCTTTGTCAGGATAAGGACAGGACATGCTCTTCTGTATCGGCGACATCCACGGACACTTCGACAAGCTCATGGCCCTCGTGGGCCATTGCCGCGCCTTCGCAGAAGCTGCCGGCGTGGAAACGACCTCTTTCATTCTATTGGGCGACTATGTCGACCGCGGACCGGCATCACGCGAGGTACTTGACTTCCTCGCTGCACGGCCCGCCAATCTTCGGGCGATATGCGGCAATCACGAAGACATGATGATGGCCGCACTGGCCGGCGGCGAACAGTTGGACCGGTGGCTCTCGAATGGCGGATACGAAACGCTGGAGAGCTATGGAGCGGACGACTTGCACCAGGTTCCACGCGACCACTTCGACTTCCTGTCGGCCCTGCCGACCTTCATCGACGACGGACAGCGCCTGTTTGTCCACGCCGGGATTGATCCTGCAGCGCCCGAGGCCCGCGACCGCCACACTCTGCTGTGGACGAGAAAGCATCCGCCGGAAGACCAGACCCTTTCCCGTTTCATTGTTCACGGCCACACGCCCGTGCGAGGCCTTCCCGAACTGAAGCGCAATCGGCTCAATCTCGATACGGGTGCCGGTTGGGGTCGTCGTTTGAGCGCGGCTGCGTTTCTGCCTGGCTCTACCCCTCCTGCCGCCTTCATCGACGACATGGGTCATGTGACGCGCGTTTGAACTTCCATCTGATGTGAGAACTGTTCGGCACTACGCCTCTTGCCTCCATGTCATCTGATCGTCATACTGTCTTGAAATGAAACCAGAAGCCGGTGAAACCGGACGGCAAGATTTAAATTTCCGCTAGGGCATCCCGCCCTTGCGACCAGGAGGATCGTCACAGATGAAAAAAACCATTCTCACCCCCACTCAGGAAACCATTCGCGCGGCAGCGCTCTCCCGCCGCACGCTGCTCAAGTCGGCCGCCGCCTTTGGCGCTGTCGGCCTGACGAGCCCGCTTTACATCAAGCGCGCCCTCTCTTCCTCGGGCGAACTGAACCTGCTGATGTGGTCGGACGAATTCCCCGATCCCGTGCTGCCGAATTTCGAGAAGGCGACCGGTATCAAGGTGAACTCCACCCCCTTCTCGCAGAACGAGGAGCAGATCAACAAGCTGCAGGCCACCGGCGGCGAGGGCTTCGACCTCTGCCAGCCCACCCAGAACCGCGCACCCCAGTACAAGGACCTCGCCGTCCTTGCGCCCTTCGACATGAACCGCATCAAGAACCACGGCAACATCATCCCCTCGATGGTTGAAGCCGCCGGCAAGCTCTGGACCTGGGAAGACGGCCTCTATTACATGCCGCATTGCTGGGGTTCGGAAGCCATTTCCTACCGCACCGACCTGTGGAAGGGCGACCCGAAGGACCTCAGCTACGGTTCGCTCTGGGCTGAGGACGTCAAGGGCCACACGCAGGGCCGCGGCCACTCCTTCCTGCTCGGCATCGGCCTGTGGATGGATGCTTCTGGCAAGATGCCATCGAACCGCATGCTCGACGGCTACAAGGACGAAGAGAACTTCAAGAAGGTCTGGGACCCGATCCTTGCCTTCGCCATCGAGCACAAGGCCTGGGTGAAGCAGTTCTGGGATTCGGCCGATAACACCAAGTCGGGTCTCATGGAGAACGACGTGTGGATCGGCCAGACCTGGGATGGTCCGGCACTCTCGCTCAAGAAGGACGGCAAGCCCGTCAACTATCAGGCCCCGAAGGAAGGCGCCATCGCGTGGGTTGACGGCCTGTCACTGATGAAGGCCGCCAAGAACACCGACCAGGTCTATGCCTTCCTCGAATACCTGCAGACGCCGGAAGCCTCTGCGGCCGTCGCTGAAGGCTCGGGCTACAACCCGGTCGTAACCGGCGCCGACGCGCTGCTGTCGGACGTGGCCAAGAAGAACTTCCAGGAAGCCTTCCCGGGCGACGCGCTGGCGAACCTCTGGCCCTGGCCGGCGGAGCCCACCTGGTACGCGGAAATCCGCAGCCAGTACGTCGACAAGTTCAAGGCCGCCTGATCGCGCCTCGCACACGTCAAGACAACGCCAGCCCCGGTCGCTCCGGGGCTGGCTCATTTTCGGGCACGGGTTGGTTCTACTTGATCTCTGTGCAGGTTCGGTAGAAAGTCCAGTGAGCAGCTGCAAAAAGACAGCAATTCCAGGGGGCATCAGGGCGCATGAGCGCGGGCGTAGAGCTTGATCACGTAACCGTCCGGTTTGGGCAATTCACCGCCGTCGACAATGCGACGCTCGATATCAGGGGGGGTGAGTTCTTCTCCTTCCTCGGGCCATCGGGCTGCGGCAAGACCACCATCCTGCGCACGGTCTCGGGCTTTCTCGATCCGTCGGAAGGTGCCGTGCGGATCGGCGGGCAGGATATGACGGGCATCGGCCCCAACAAGCGCCCCACCGCGCTGATCTTCCAGAACCTCGCGCTGTTTCCGCTGATGACGGTGGCCGACAACATCGCCTATGGCCTTCGCGTGCGCGGTGTCTCGAAGCCTGAGCGCATGAAGAAGGCGCAGGAGCTGCTCGACCTGATCGCGCTTTCCGACCAGGGGGCCAAGCTGGTGGGCGAACTCTCAGGCGGCCAGAAGCAGCGCGTGGCGATTGCCCGCGCATTGGCTGTGCAGCCCAAGGTGCTGCTTCTCGACGAACCGCTCTCGGCCCTGGACCTGAAACTCCGCCAGCATATGCGGAACGAGCTCCGCGCCATCCAGCAGCAGGTGGGCATCACCTTCATCTACATCACGCATGACCAGGGCGAGGCCCTCACCATGTCGGACCGGATCGCGGTCATGTCGGATGGCGTGATCCAGCAGGTGTCCGACGGCAAGACCGTCTATGACGAGCCCGACACCGCATTCGTCGCCTCCTTCGTGGGCGAGAACAATCCCTTCACCGGCAAGGTCATCCGGGCCGATTCCACGGGCGCCGTGGTGCAGACCGCTTTTGGACCCTTACGCGGCCGCAACCCGAAAAACCTGAAGGAAGGTGCCGCCGCCACGCTTTTCGTCCGGCCGGAGTCGCTCAGGCCCGGCAAGGGCGAGGCCGATACCACGCTCTCCGCCGAAACGCTCTCCGCCGCCTTCGAGGGCAACGCCACGCATGTGTTCCTGAAGGGCGTGGCCAAGAAGGACATCACCATGACGGTGGGCCGCCAGAACTCCGTTCCTCTGCCCGCCGCCGGCGAAAAGGCGACGATCTCGTATGAACCGATGATGGGTATCGTGCTGCCGGAAGGAAAGATGGCCCGTGAGTAGCCGCCTCTTCGTCTTCATCCTGCCCTTCGTGGTGATCGCCATCTTCTGGGCGATGTCGCGGTATGAATCGAAGGCCGCGCACGACCCCACGCACAAGGGCTTCTTCGAGCGCAACGGCACGGTGCTCGGCATCGTGTTCATCTTGCTCGTGGCCTTCTGGGCGCTGTTCCTGGTCACGCTCCCCTATCTCTACATGGTGGTCGAAAGCTTCCACCCGAAGCTGCCGCCCGCCCAGCGCGGGGGCCCCACGGACGTCCTCACCATCGCGCAATACAAGTCGTTCTTCATCAACCCCGTCGACAACGAGGTGAACGGCATCCACATCTATGCCTTCGCCTACTCGATCATCACGTCGGTCGCGGTGACGGCGCTCAACTTCGCCATCTGCTATCCGCTGGCCTATTACATGGCGCAGGCGGGCACGGCGCAGAAGGTGCGCCTCCTCATGCTGGGCCTGATCGTGCCCTATTGGGTGAACGAGATCCTCCGCGCCTTCGCGCTCCGCCTGCTGCTGGCGTCGAACGGCCTCATCAACCAGACGCTCATCGGGCTGGGCATCACCGACGAGAAGATCGACTTCCTCGGCAACAACACCGGCCTCTATGTGGGCCTGTCCTATGCCTATCTGCTGGTGATGGTGTTCCCGCTCTACAACGCCATCGAAAGCCTCGACAAGAACCAGGTGGAGGCGGCGCGGGACTTGGGCGCCCCCTGGTGGAAGATCCACCGCGACGTGGTGATGCCCTATGCCAAGCCCGGCATCGCCAGCGGCTGCACCATGGTGTTCATGCTCTCGGCGGGCTCGCTCGCCGCACCGCAGTTCCTCGGCGGCCCGTCGACGCTGTGGTTCACCTCCATCGTCTATGACTTCTTCTTCCAGTCCTTCAACTGGCCGCGGGGTGCGGCCTATGCCTTCATCCTGCTCGCCGCCTGCATCGCCTTCGTGATGCTGATGCTGCGGATGTTCAAGGTGTCGCTCGGGGAGACGATCAAGTGAGTTCGAAGCATGTCATAAAGGGGATGATCGGCTTCTATATCCTGCTGTTCTTCCTCTACCTGTTCGGGCCGCTGCTGGTGATGAGCGTCACCGCCTTCAACACGCCGAATTACCCCACAGCCATCCCCTTCGAGGGCTTCACCCTCGACTGGTTCGTAAAGCTGTGGAACCACCGCGCCATGATGGACGGCTTGAAGAACTCGATCATCATCGGCCTCGGCGTCGTTGCCATCTCGGTGCCGGTGGGGCTGGCCGCCGCCATCATCATGAACCAGATCTATCACCGCGCGCGAGGCCTCTTCTATCTGGTCACCATCTCGCCCGTGCTCACGCCCGGCGTCATCATCGGCATCTCCACGGTCATCTTCTGGAAGGACTTCTTCGAGGGCGGCGACCGCGTGACGGCGCTGCTGGGCCTCGACTGGAGCGTCAAGGGCACCTTCTACAAGGGCATCGTCCTCGCCATTTTCGGCCAGGCGAGTTTCGTCTCGGCCTATTGCCTGCTGATCATCATGGCCCGCCTGCAGCGCTTCGACCGCGCGCAGGAGGAGGCAGCGCTCGACCTCGGCGCGTCATACCCGCAGGTGTTCTGGCACATCCTGCTGCCCTTCCTGAAGCCCGCGCTGATTTCCGCCGCCGTCATCGGCTTCCTGTCGAGCTTCGAGAACTACAACACCACCACCTTCGCCATCCTCGCCGACAAGACGCTGGTGACCGTGCTCGCCGGCGAAGCCCGCCAGGGCACCACGCCAGCCCTCTCGGCGCTGGCCGTCATCATCATCGGAATCTCACTGGCCGGCGCCATCGTCTACGAAGTGATGAAACGCCGCGAGGAATCCATGGCGGAACGCGCGAAGGAGCGGGCGAAGATCGCGGAGCGGGGGGAAGTGATTTTGGGGGGAACGTAGACTCTATTTCTACAAAAACTGGTCATTGCGTAACCTTGGGCAGAAGGACTATCTTTATTGAACATTTTCCGCCAAAGGCACAAAAGACAATGACGGCGAAGCGCCTTTCCTTTCCCGCTCTTCGGTTGAAACAGAACGAGCATACCTTCTACTTCACAACGATTCCGATTGAGGATTTATTCCCTAGTTGCTTCGTTGCACGGCGGGACGAAGATGCCCTTGCTGGTTTTCAGAGGGCGTTGAACGAAGGAAGAGCAAACGACATCGCCAAATATTTGTCTTCAGGTTCCGGTTCGATACCGAGCAACATAGTGCTGTCTGCTCAAGGTAATGCTGATTTCAAATATAATACCCGGTCAAAAACAATCTCATACGCTGCCGAAAAGTTGGCTTTGTTGGTCTTGGATGGGCAGCATCGGCTCTGGGGTTATCAGAAGAGTAGAGTGAGGCATCGAGTGCCCGCTGCAATTTACAGCGGCTTATACCAATCCGCGTTGAAGGTGACTCTGGGGGGCTTCACAAATCAGCTGTGAATTGATTCAAGGTGGGAAACAGGGAGCGATACCATGGCCGCCTTGCCACTCCGTGCCGATTTTGACGCGAAGTCCTGCCGCCTGGCTGCCAGGCATGCGGGAGATGCGTCCCAAGCCCGGCGGCTTCTGTCGATTGCCGCGATCTATGATGGCGCAAGCCGCGGCGAGGCAGCTGTGCTGGGCAGCGTCACCGTTCAGATCGTCTGTGACTGGGTCAAGAAGTTCAACGCTCACGGTCCTGATGGGCTGATCAACCGCAAGGCGCCGGGCAAGCCGCCGAAACTGACGGCCGAACAACTGGCAAAGCTTGCCACGATGGTGGAGAGCGGCCCGATACCGGCTAGCCATGGCGTGGTTCGCTGGCGCATCATTGATCTGTGCCAATGGGTTTGGGAGGAGTTTCGCGTGTCCGTCAGTGAGGACACTGTGAGCCGCCAGTTGCGGGCAATGGGATACCGCAAGCTTTCGGCAAGGCCTCGTCATCATGCGCAAGCCGAGGGAGCGATTGAGGATTTTAAAAAAGCTTCCCGGCGAAGCTGGCGCAGATCGCAAAGCAAATGGACGTCTCTCCCCACATGAT
>NZ_JBGSOZ010000153.1:0-5039 GCF_041738905.1 Aestuariivirga sp. | reverse complement strand
CGCATAGCCGAAGTTCGGCGCGGTCGAATGGGTGCCGCCATGGGCGCTCATGGCGCGCAGCCAGCGCATGGGCCGCCGCAGGAAGGCCGCGGGCGGCATCAGCACGGCCGTGCTGTCGTGCCAGAGGGGAGCGAGAATGGTTCCGAAGAGGCCCATGTCATGGCTGTGCGGCAGCCAGCTCACCGAGACATTGCCGGGCTCGCCGCCGCTCACCTGGTTCATCATCGCGAGATTGGCCGCGATGTTGGCGTGGGTGAGGACAATGCCGCGCGGCTCCGCAGTCGATCCCGAGGAATACTGCACGATTGCCGGCTCGTCCGCGCCACGGCGGCGGAGGATAGCGCGCGGCGCGGTCCATGGCTCGTCCAGCGCATGGATGATGCCGGGGTGAGTCGCCAGTGCTGGCAGGCTCGCAAGGGCCGAGGTTGTCAGGATCGCGGCGGGGCGGAGATCGGCGAGGGCCCCGATCACCCGCTCGACGGCCAGGGCCTGCTTCGGCACGGGAAGCGGCGAGACGACAGCGCCCGCGAGCAGGCAGGCCACCAGTGTTTCGACGAACAGGGCGCCCGGCTCCATGACGAGCGCGACGGGCTGGCCTTCGAGCCCCAGGGCACACAGCCAGTGCGCGCGGTCGGTTCCGCGCTGCGCCAGTTCGGCATAGGTCAGTCTTTCGGTGACGTCCTCGCCATTGGCAAGAAAGCGCAAGGCGTCGCGGTCCGGTGCGCGTTCCGCGGTCTGCAAGATGCCCTCATGCGCCAGCATCGGTGTCTTCCGATTGGTGCCGGGCGATCTCGCGGCGGATGATGTTGTTGAACTTCCGCAGGATCGTGCCGTGGCGGCGGAGCGCATCCGGGTCCATGTCCTTGCACGGCGCCTGCTCGATCTCGAAGCCGCCCAGATCGCGGCCGTGAACCAGCGTGGCGTAGCTCCTGTCGTTCCTCAGCCCCTTCAGATCGCCCGCGATGTAGCGGATGGCAAAGCCCATGCGGCGCTCGGTTCCGGTGTTGGGCCGCGACCCGTGGATCAGGCGCTGGTGGTGGATCGACATTTCGCCGGGCGCGAGAACCACGTCGCGGACGGTATCTTCGTCAACCTTTGCCGCCAGCACCTCGCCGCCGCTCAGCATGTTCGCCGGATCACCTGCGTTGACGTGGCGCAGTTGCTCGCGGTGGCTGCCCGGCACCACGCGGAGGCAGCCGTTGGCGGTGTCGGATCGCGTGAAGGCAATCCACACCGTGAGCGCGTCGGGGCGTTCCAACCCCCAATAGCTGCTGTCCTGATGCCAGTGGACGTGATGCGGCGATCCCGGCGCCTTGTCGAAGAAACTGCTTCCCCAGCACAGGATGTCCTCCCCGAGCAGGTCGACAACCGGGCCGACGATCCGGCTGTCATGGACGAGGTCCCACAGGCACGGGACGAGCAGATGCGCCTTCATGTTCAGTGCGGGCGGCAACTGGCCGCCGCGCGCGGCACCGAGGCGGAAGACATGGTCGCGGAGGCTGACGAGTTCATCGCCGGGAAGGGCGCGGATGGGGGCCAGATAGCCTTCGTCCTTGTAAGCAGCGATGGCCTCGGCGGACAGGGTGGTCATGCGCTTTGGCTCTCCGGCTGGCTGGCGTGGCTGCGATACAGGATGCCGGGCTCGCGCAGCGGCTGAAGCGGCTTGCCCCGCAGGCGGTAATACTTTCGGCTGGCGCGCTGGACCTCGGTTGTTGCGGCGAGGGTGTCGGATGTCGAGACGCCGCCGTGGAACTGGTGAAACGTGCCTTCATCGACAATGCGGATCAGCCGTGCGCCGGGAAGGCCCGCGGCACGGATGAGGGTATCGGGATTGGCGACGCCGCCGCCCGCTTCGTCGAAGGCCGTATCGTAGCCCCCGAGGCGGTCCCACGCGGTACGGCGGAGGAACAGTGCATTCGATTCGAGAAGCGGTCCTGAAGGGCCGGGCTGCGTCTCGCAAGTCGAGGCGGCGAACAGGCGATAGGGTGTTTCGGGCCAGCCGCTATTGGCGATGATGCGGTCCTCTTCTGCCTGGTCATAGCCCGTGGCCGAGGCGAAGTGCTGGCGCTGCGGGCCGATCTGCCAGTTGAGAGGGGCGATCACCGGGCAATCATGGCCCGCCGCTGCGGCATGGACCGCCGCCAGAAGACCGGGCGATGCCAGCCGCGCGCCATCGATCCAGGCGCCGATGAGATCGCCCCGGGCCAGCGCCAGTCCTTCGTTCAGGGCAAAGACAGGTGACGGACTGCGGATGCTGCAGCGCCGGATGGTGAGGTCGAGGTTCAGGCTGGCGAAGTCTTCGGCGGTGGGGCACCGGTCCGATCCGTTGTCGATGACGATGACCTCGTGACGCAGCGCGGGGTCAAGCTTCTGATAGGGACGCGCCAGTGACAGGAGGGTGCGCGGCAGTTCGCGTTCCATCCGGAAGCACACCACTACGACCGACATGTCAGGGCGCTCGTCCATCGCGGTCAGTCCTTGCGGCAGTTCGCGGTGGAGAAGAGATCGATCGAGGGATATTCGAGAAGGAGTGTCGGTTCGATCAGCACGCCGAACTCCTCTTCCATGATTCCCGCCATGACGACTGCTTCGATCGAATCCATTCCGAAGCTGTCAAAGAGTGCTGATGTATCGATACCCTCTTTGTCGAGGGAAAGAAGCTGCGAGATGTAAGTGATCATCCAGGCTTTCAATTCAGCCTGGCTGAGCGGCAGCGAGACCGGCTTGGGTGACGCGACCGAGAGTCCCGGTGTTTCCATCAGTGAGTTCCTTTGGTTCCAAGTTGCAGGGGGCTTGTGGCCCAACCGGTGCCCCGGCGGCCAACGCCCAGGTTGACATATCGGCGGACGAACTCCGTCCGCGCCGCGCGCCGCTCCGTGCCGGTGGCAAGTGCGGTAGCGATGGCGGTCCAGTGATCGTCGAGCGATTTGCCGATGCGGTCAGGCAGTGGGCGCTGCGGCGGACCTGCGAGCAGCGCGGAGGCTTGCACAAGCCCCGCGTCCCAGTCGCGGCAGAGATCGTCGGGCCAGCCGGCATGGGCGACAAAACCCGCGAACTTTCCATAAGCTGGGCGCGCGATCAGGGCCGCCGGCACGCCATAGGAGGTGGCGGCGATGTAGCCGTGAAGCGAGGCGCCGATGTAAAGCCGTGCCGCCGCCGTCACCGCGGCGATCTCCATCAGGCTGGGCGGGTCTTCAAGAACGATATGCGGCGACGCGATGTGGCGGGCCACCTCGCGGGCGGTTGCGCCATCGTCATGCGCCTGCCCGAGGGCGAGAAGCACCGGGACCAGCTTGTGGGCTATGGCAAACTCACTGATCCGCTGACCGAGCTTGTCCGCGCCATATCCCGACAGGCTGCGGTCGCGGATGTGGAGCGCGAGGATCGCCGCCTCGGGCGCAAGACCAACGCGGGTACGAAAGGCAGCTTCCGCCGCCGCAAGCCTGCTCCGGGGCCAGAACCGCGCGATCTCGGCGATCGGATCGGGCACGATGGCGGGTGCCAGTTTTCCGTCGGGATCGAGAAGACTGACACTGGACTGGTCGCGGACAGACAGATAGTCGGCGGCGCCTGCGACAGCCGCCACGGCTGGAAGCTGGCCCGTCGCAAAGGGAAAGGGAACGCCCGGCGCGTTCCAGGCGATGGGCAGTCCGCGCAGCGCGGCCCAGAGCGTGGCCCCGGCCCAGCAATCCACCAGTTCCGATCTGCCTGCCGCCGTATCCTGTCCCACCAGATGCACGATGCGCGAGACCGGCTGCGTGTGAATGATGTAGCCGCCGCCGATCAGGATGCCGTCGAGCGCGGGATCCGACGTGAAGAGTTCGGCTATGGGGCGCGGCGCCTCCAGCCCGAGGCCGGGATCGCTTCCCGTTGGTGCGAACGCGGTCAGCCGGAAGCCGTGCGGCGCCAGCCTCTCACGCGCGAGCACTGGAAACATCAGGTCGCCGAAGTTCCGCATGTCATAGGCGCCGCAAATCGCCAGGTGACGCGTTCCGTGTGATGAAGCCGTCATCTTGCCCGATCAGCCCGTGCGTCCGAGAAGCCGGTCCAGTGCTGCTTCGAAGGCGCCGCTTTCCAGCGAGGGCGTGAACGCATCGTGGTCCATCACGTTGTCGACAGGGCACAGGGTCACGCCGGGACGATCTGCAAGACGCGCGGCGTGCGCCTTGTCCGGCGCATAGCCGGTGCCATAGAACATCGTGGCCTGGAGGTGCCGGTCTTCGGGCCAGGCCGCGCGCAGGTCGCGGTCGGTAAGCGGCAATGCTGCCGTGAAGCGGGCGAGGCGCTCGAGTTCGATGTCGGGCACGTTCGGGGCGGGGCGCCCCAGGATCGTCTTCGCACCGAAGGTGAGGCAGCCGTGGGCGCCGATCGCCAGCGCCGTGCGCAAGGCGGTCATGCCACCGCCCGAGGTTCCGAATGTCAGGACCCGGCTGGCGTTCGCCACGTCGGGGAGCCGCGCGATGTGCGCCGCCACGCCCTCGACATTGCCGGCGATTCCCTCGGCGCCGAAGAAGAACACGCGCTGGGTCGCATCATAGGCGTAGATCGCGGTAACGCCCCGGCTGGCGAGAAGGCTGTCGAAATAGTGGATCGGCCAGCCGCCCACGCGGTTCTTGAAACCGGGGAATACCACGACCGCAGGGCCGCCTTCGGTGCCGCGCGCGACGTGAAAGCCCGTCTCCCGGATATCACCCTGCAGGCGGGAGCTGCGCGTGAGACGTCCGGACAGCACGATGCGCGCATCGATGACCGTGTCGCCCAGGTTCCGGGCCAACGCACGGGCCTCGTCCTCGCGGCCGGCCGTCAGGGCGAGGCGCATCAGCATGATGGCCATCGAAGGTGGCATCGGGGCATCGCCGGCCGCATCCCGCCGCGCATCCAGCAGCTGTGCGATCGAGCCGTTGCTGAACGGCACATTGTTGACGCTGAGGACCAGTTCCCACGAGCCGGGGTACTTGCGCATGAGCGGCAGCGCCTCGGCCATGGCTGCGGCTTCGCCCGCGCCACGGAAGATGAGGCCGATGCGCTTGGCGATGAGG